>CAZONP010000032.1:15639-16835 GCA_964581155.1 uncultured Candidimonas sp.
CCCGCCGGCACCTTGCCCTCGCGCACACCCCGCGAAAGCGTGCCGCCCAACTCCTTCCATAGCATTTGGAACAAGGCGGAGAAATAGTCGTGCTGGGGCAACGCCAGCCGAAACACGCTGAACTCTCCGCAAGAACCGGCGGCCGTGCCGCTGACATTGATCACGATATCCTGGCCGGTGCCCGCCACCTGGGTGGCAATGGAGGGCGATCCGGGGCAGGCTGCGGCACTCCATTGCACGTCCCCGTTGATGCGAACGCCGCGCAGCGGCGGATCGAGCAGCGGTATCCACCTGCGCGCCTGTCGATCGGGTTGGAATAAGAGCCGGACGGTACCTAGACCGACCATCATGGCGTCCGGACTGGCGTTGTACGGTCGGTCGCCCGCGCCGTCGAATTCACCGGGGTCGGTGTGCACTTGCCCGAAACGGCTGCGGTCAACGACAAGCTCGCTCAAGTTTTTCACACCCCTCATGCGGAGTTGGCGCAATAAGCCCCACAACTCCTCTGTCGTGAGCAAAGGGTCGCCGCCGGCCCTCAAGTACAGTGGTCCGACCAATGTGCCCTGCGCGTCCACCTGGCCTCCGCCCTTCGCAAGCAAGGCTGTGCGCCATGTGTAGTCGGGCCCCAGTCCCGCAAGCGCCGTCCATGTGGTGACCATCTTCATGACGGATGCCGGATTGCGCGGCTCGGAAGCATTCATCGAGATCAGGCGCGGGCCGCCAAGTTCGTGCACCACCACAGAGGCGGAGCTATCGGGCATGCGCGTGGCGCGCCATAGCCGCTCGAGTTCCGGCGGGAGCGCCTGCGACGCTGCCTGCGATGCGACCGAGAGCGCAAGCAAGCCTGCAAAGCCGCACACGTGCTGTACTGTCCGCTTCTTGATACGATTCAACCATTGCGGCAATAACAAGGGCATTTGCTTCGTTCCCCGAAAAACCGTCAGCATAACCAAAGTAGCGCCGATTGGTATGATGCGGGGCTGGAAATTCTCTTCAAAGACGTCATTCGTGAACCCTGGCCTTGATCTCTCGCAGTTCAATTATGAACTGCCCCCTGAACTGATTGCGCAAACGCCCGCTGCCCAGCGGTCGGATAGCCGGCTGCTGCACCTGGACTCGGCAAGTACGCTGCACGACAGGCAGTTCGCCGATTTACCCGCACTCCTTCGACCCAACGATTTGCTGGTATTCAATAA
>CAZONP010000033.1:0-7555 GCA_964581155.1 uncultured Candidimonas sp.
GGCGGTTGAGGACATTAGCGAACCCCACCGCCAATGATCTCCCCACCCATCGTAGTAGACATCGACTTGTTTAGGCATTTTTGGTCTTCTTCTTGATGCGCTGACGCTGAGCGCTGTTTTCGTAGCGCAGGATGTCGTCGAGACTGTCCAGTTTTGGCTTGAATAAGCCCTCTATCTCGTCGAGGCGTCCGAGCACCATAGCTACGCGCACCACACTATCAAACGCGATGCTGCGGCCCGCTTCCAGGTTGGACAGTGTATTGACCCCAATGCCGGCGCGTGCAGCGACGTCGGCTTGCGTCATCTGCTGGGCCAGCCGCTCAGTGCGCAAGCGCGCGCAGAGCAGCTTAACCATTTCGTTGGGTTTGCTAAGCGTGAAATCCATAATTTTGTGGATTAACCTTGGATTACGTAGTTAAGCCACCAAATTATAGAGTTATCCGGGTCTATCAGCAACGCTTATAACTCTATCGCGAATCGGCGCCCTGCAACCATCGCAGATAAGACGAGCGGGTCACGGCAGATACCGAATCCAGCACTTTCTGGTGGTCGACTTGATGCCGCAACAGCAAACGCGCATTGGCTACGCCGCGCGATTTGCAGAACCAGTGGCAGCTATGCTGAAATAGATACAACTCTGCCGAGAGGTGATAGGCGCGTTCTTTCGCATCCCAGCATTCTTCGTTATCGACCGCATGGCGCAAGCCGGCTGCATGGATGTGCAGCAGCTTGCGAAAATCACGCATCGCGCCAGGAAGAACGCGCTCGGCGTAAGGCATGCAGAACGGCAGCGTGCCCATGCCGGCGGCTTGTGCAGTCTCTTTCTGCATGGCGTCGGCCAGTGACTGGATCTGTGCCGCCACTGTACGTTCGGCAGGGGCATAAGTTTCCAGTACCTGGAGCTGGCGATTTTCATTGGTCTCATGGATGGCGCGGGTGTAACCCTGCGTCAGCGTTTCCATGTGGCGCTCTAGTTGTAAGCCGGCCAAATGACGCCCCAGCAATGTGATGCGAGCGCCTTGGTAACGTACGCGTAGCGCTTGCAACGCGATGGCAACCACCAACAGGGTTAAAGCAAATTCCATTGCGGGCATTCCTTAAATGTCCAATCGGGATAAGAGCACACAAAGTAAAAGGGCCCAGCCGGGCGCGGTATCCGGCTGCATGGCCCTGGTTGTCGCGTGCAAGGTGCATAATGGACCTGGTAATTACATTTGGCCGTTTGTTGTAATTGTTTACGACGGAAACCTATTCGGCGAACAACAGTACTGCACGAGACTATGCATCCGGTATCTTCGATTCAACCCAAGCCCCCCCAGCGAGCTGCGTCGCTAATATTAACGGTAACCGTTGCCATATTGTCCGGATGCATGTCGCTGACGCCGGCTCCCCAGACCCCGCCGCTGCCTGTGCCCGACGCCTGGCCTAACTATCTGGCGCCGGATGCGGGCGGCGCACGCGCACACGATCTTTCCTGGCAAGCCTATTTTACCGGTCCCTTGCTCCAGCGCCTGATCGGTATCGCGCTGGAGAACAACCGCGACGTGCGACTGGCGGCGTTGCGTGTCGAAGAGGCCAGGGCCACATTTCGCATCCAACGAGCCGATCGGTTTCCAGGTGTGGGGTTGGGTTCGCAAGCCGTCCGCGCCCGAGTCCCAGGTGATCTGAATATATCGGGCCAAACACAGATCGGCGGCGAATACAGGGTTGAGGCGGGTCTGAGCAGCTGGGAACTGGATTTATGGGGGCGGGTGCGCAATCTGAATGATGCCGCCTTGCAAAGCTGGCTGGCCACTGACGCGGCTCGTATCGCAGTTCGCCTGGCGCTGATTGCTCAGGTTGCGGATGGCTATCTTGGCTTGCGCGAGATCGACGAGCGCGTGGCAATCGCCCGGCAAACCGTTGCGACCCGTGAAGAGTCATATCGCATCTTTCAGCGCCGGTTCGAGGTAGGGGCGACTTCCAGGCTGGATCTCGCACAGGTGCAGATCCTGTTGACTCAGGCCCAGGCGCTGCTCGCGCAGCTCGAGCAGGCGCGCGCAGCACAGCTACATGCGCTCGCGGTATTGATCGGAGCGGATCCTGAGCCAATCTTTGCCAACGGACCTGGCGACCAGGCGATAGAATTAGCTGACCTGAGGGCGGGATTGCCATCCGATCTTTTGGTCAATCGTCCCGACATCATTGCCGCAGAACATCGACTGCGTGCCAGTGATGCCAACATTGGTGCAGCACGCGCCGCATTCTTCCCGCGAATTGCGCTGACCGGTACCCTTGGCACTGCCAGTGCCGAACTTGACGGCTTGTTTGGCTTCGGCAGTCAGGCCTGGTCCTTCGTGCCGACATTGTCCCTTCCCATATTCGACGGGGGCCGCAGGCGTGCAAATCTGGAGTTGAGCGAGGTGCGTCGCGACATTGCCGTTGCTGAGTACGAGAAGACGGTTCAAACTGCCTTTCGTGAAGTGGCCGATGCATTGAGCGCCAAACAATGGCTGATCAAGCGATTGCAAATCCAACGGATCAATCTGGATGCGCAAACCGAACGTGCGCGACTGGCGCAATTACGCTACGACAACGGTTCGGCCGCCTACCTGGAGGTGCTGGACGCTCAGCGCGACTTGCTTGATGCCGGGCAGCAGTTAATACGGGTTCGCCGCGCGCTTCTGTCCAGCCAGGTGGCGCTGTATTCCGCCCTTGGGGGCGGCGCCCTTGCCGCTGAAACTGAAGTGCGGGGCAGTGTCCCGGCGCTCTTGAACTCCTTGTGATTTCGTTAAGGTACAACTCGATTCATGGCTATCTCATTGTCTCAAAAGAAAAAATTCCTGGCAGTCGCGGTGATTGCCGGTCTTGTCGCGCTAGCTTGGTGGGCTTGGATGAAGGTTGCGGATGAGGGGCCGGGTGACGGCTTCATCAACGGCAATGGCCGGATAGAAGCGACCGAAATCGACATCGCGGCCAGGCTTCCGGGACGTATTGAAGAAATCCTGGTGCGCGAAGGGGATTTCGTCGTAGCCGGCCAGGCACTGGCCAGAATGCAGCTGGACACACTCGATGCCCAACGCGACGAAGCTTTGGCGTTGCGCCAACAGGCGGAGTACATGGTGACGGCATCCGAGGCGCAGGTGATGCTGCGTGAAGCCGACGTCACGGCTGCCTTGGCGCTCGTCGGTCAACGTGAGTCTGAACTTGATGCCGCTCAACGGCGCCTGCGGCGTTCGCAGACGCTCTCCAAAGAGGGGGCTGCATCGGTGCAGGAGCTGGATGATGATCGCGCGCGTGCACGTGGAGCGCAGGCGGCGCTTGAAGCCACCCGCGCTCAGGTTGCTGCGGCACGGGCGGCGGTTGATGCCGCCAAGGCTCAGCTGGTGGGAACGCGGTCGAGCGTGTCTGCCGCCGCAGCAACCATAAATCGTGTCGACGCCGATATCCGCGATAGCGAATTGCGCGCGCCGCGCGACGGCCGGGTTCAAGTACGCGTAGCGCAACCCGGGGAAGTGCTTGGGGCGGGGGGGCGAGTCTTGAATATGGTGGACTTGTCCGATGTCTACATGACTTTCTTTTTGCCCGAAACCGTCGTGGGAAGGGTGGGCATGGGTTCCGAGGCACGCATCATTCTTGACGCCGCGCCGGAATACGTGATTCCGGCGTACGTCTCGTTCGTGGCCAGCACGGCGCAATTCACTCCCAAGACGGTGGAAACAGCCAGTGAGCGACAGAAATTGATGTTTCGTGTACGCGCCCAGATTCCGGAGAAGTTGTTGCGCGACCACCTGGAGCAGGTCAAAACCGGACTGCCCGGAGTGGCCTGGATCAAGCTGGACGTGGATGCTGCCTGGCCGGAAAATCTGTCCACCCGCGTACTGGAATAGAAATGGACCAGCCCGCGCGGCCCGCAGTCATCGCGAGCATTCGAAAGTTGCGATTACGTTACGGTAGTATCGTAGCCTTGGATGGCATTGATCTGGATATTCCAGCGGGCCGTATGGTTGGTTTGATCGGGCCCGACGGCGTAGGCAAATCCAGTCTGCTGGCCTTGCTGGCAGGGGTACGAATCATCCAGGAAGGCTCGATCGAGGTGCTTGGGGGCAATATTGCCAGCAAATCTCATCGTAGCCGGGTGTGCCCCTGTATCGCTTATATGCCCCAAGGGCTTGGCAAGAATCTCTACCCCACGCTCTCCGTCGAGGAGAACCTGCAGTTCTTCGCCCGGCTGTTTGGCCACGGGGCTGCTCAGCGGCGCCAACGTATCGACGAACTTACCCAAGCCACGGGCCTGTACAAATTTCTGGCGCGGCCCGCAGGCAAGCTCTCTGGCGGTATGAAGCAGAAGCTTGGCCTGTGCTGTGCCCTGATCCACGATCCTGACCTCCTGATTCTGGACGAGCCCACGACGGGCGTGGACCCGCTGGCGCGAGCGCAATTCTGGGATCTGATCGACAGCATTCGCGCGACTCGACCGGGTGTGAGTGTGATCGTGGCCACCGCTTATATGGACGAGGCCCAGCACTTCGACTGGCTGGTCGCGATGGACGACGGCAAGGTCCTTGCCACCGGCACGCCGCCGGAACTGCTGGAACGAACGCATAGCCGGAGTCTGGAAGAAGCATTCGTCCATCTGCTGCCTGACGCGAAAAAGCGTGGCCACCAGCCGGTGACCATTCCCCCATTGCCCGATGGTGGTGCCGAAGATATTGCCATTGAGGCCGAGGGGCTGACCATGCGCTTCGGCGACTTCGTCGCTGTCGATAGTGTGTCCCTGCGCATCCGGCGCGGCGAAATCTTCGGCTTCCTCGGATCGAACGGCTGCGGCAAGTCCACGACGATGAAAATGCTGACCGGCCTGCTTCCCGCCAGCGATGGCAAGGCTTGGCTATTCGGCCACGAAGTCAACCCGCACGATATCGCGACCCGCCGCCGCGTCGGGTATATGTCGCAGGCGTTCTCGCTGTACGGTGAACTTACGGTACGCCAAAACCTGGAGCTGCACACCAAGCTGTTCAGCGTCCCACAAGACGAAATTCCGGCCCGGGTAACCGAGATGGTGGAGCGCTTCGGACTAAAGGAAGTGCTCGATAGTCAGCCAAAAAGCCTGCCTCTGGGGATTCGGCAGCGCTTGTCTTTAGCCGTTGCGATGGTTCACAAACCGGAGTTGTTGATTCTCGACGAGCCAACCTCGGGCGTCGATCCGGTGGCACGGGATGCATTCTGGCGATTGCTTGTCGAGCTGTCGCGGCGCGACCGGGTCACGGTATTCATTTCCACCCATTTCATGAACGAGGCCGAGCGCTGCGACCGCATGTCAATGATGCACGCCGGTAAAGTGCTCGACAGCGATGTGCCGGCCAGGTTGGTGGAAAAGCGCGGAGCGACTACCCTTGAGGAAGCCTTTATTGGGTATCTCCTGGAGGCCACGGGCGACAAGGCCGGCCCTGCAAGTCAGGCATCGGACAAGGAGGTTGTACCCGCCGCCGCCCACGACTCACCGGCCAGGCATATATCCGGCGGCTTCAGCCTGCGCCGCATGTTCAGTTACCTGTGGCGCGAGACGCTAGAATTGCGGCGTGATCCGGTACGCGGCACTCTGGCACTGGCCGGTTCCCTGATTCTCATGGTCGTGATCGGCTTCGGCATCACCATGGATGTGGAAAATCTGAACTATGCCGTGCTCGACCGTGATCAGACTACGCTCAGTCAGAGTTATGCGCTCAACTTGACCGGCTCGCGCTATTTCACCGAAAAGCCACCGATTATGGACTACCAGGATCTTGATCGGCGCATGCGCAGCGGGGAGCTGGCGCTGGCGCTGGAAATTCCATCAGGCTTCAGTCGCGACGTGCTGCGCGGCAAGAATGCGCAGATCGGTGCCTGGATCGATGGCGCGATGCCCGCGCGTGCGGAAACGGTCCAGGGCTATGTGCAAGGCATGCATCAGCACTGGCTGCTTGATCAGGCCAAGGGCCGCAGTAGTGTCAGCGTAGTGGGCAATGCAACCATAGAGACGCGCTTTCGGTACAACCCCGACGTCAAGAGCCTGCATGCCATGGTGCCAGCCGTGATACCCCTATTGCTGCTCATGCTGCCGGCCATGTTGACCGCATTGGCTGTCGTGCGCGAGAAGGAGACAGGCTCTATTACCAATTTCTTCGTGACGCCGGTCACGAGACTGGAGTTTCTGCTTGGCAAGCAGCTGCCCTATGTAGCCTTGTCGATGGTGAACTTTCTTCTGATGATTCTGCTTGCGGTCACTATCTTCAATGTGCCGGTGAAGGGCAGCTTTTTCGCCTTGTCGCTGGCTGCTTTGATTTTTTCCTTCGTATCTACGGGCATGGGCTTGCTTGCGTCCGCGATAACCCGCAGTCAGATCGCAGCCATGTTCTTCGCGATGATCGGTACGCTGATTCCGGCAACCCAGTTTGCCGGCCTTATCGACCCGGTTTCTTCGCTTGAGGGTGCCAGCAAGTTTATTGGGCAGCTCTATCCCGCAACGCACATGATCACCATCAGTCGTGGGGTTTTCGGCAAAGCCCTTGGCTTTACCGATCTGACCGGGCCGCTGTGGTCCATGCTGCTATCGGTGCCAGTCATTCTGGGCGCGGCCACCGTGCTGCTCAAGAAGCAGGAGCGCTGAAATGAGGATGAATCTGAGCAACATATATCAACTGGGCGTCAAGGAATTGTGGAGTCTCTGGCGTGATCCCATGATGCTTGTGCTTATTGTTTGGGTGTTCACGGCATCGGTCTATACATCGGCCACGTCCATGCCGGAGACGCTGCACAATGCGCCTATCGCGATTGTTGACGAGGACAATTCGCCCTTGTCACAGCGGATTGCTGCCGCGTTCTACGCCCCGCAGTTCACTGCGCCGGCCATGATAGGTTATTCCAATCTGGACGCGGGCCTGGACGAGGGTCTGTACACTTTCGCCCTGGTCATCCCATCCAGCTTCCAGCGGGATGTGCTGGCGGGACGCTCTCCCGCGCTGCAGCTCAATGTCGACGCCACCCGCATGAGTCAGGCCTTTACCGGCAATGCCTATGTACAGCAAATCGTCATGGGTGAAGTGGACGAGTTTGTCAGGCGTTATCGGGGGACGCAGGCCTTGCCGGTGGAGCTGGCACTGCGTGCACGATTCAACCCCACACTCGACAAGAGCTGGTTCGGCGCGCTGGTGCAAATCATCGATCAGATCACTCTGCTGTCGATCATCCTGACGGGCGCGGCACTGATCCGGGAGCGGGAGCACGGCACCATCGAACACCTGCTGGTTATGCCGGTCACGCCGGCGCAAATCATGCTTTCCAAGATATGGGCGATGGCTCTGGTTGTACTGGTTGGGGCATTCTTGTCTCTTAATATCATGGTGCGCGGCGTGCTGGATGTGCCGGTCGACGGCTCGATTGCATTATTTTTTGCCGGTGCCGCACTGAGCCTTTTCGCCACAACCTCGATGGGCATATTTCTCGCTACACTGGCGCGCAACATGCCTCAGTTCGGCATGTTGATGATGCTTACCGTTATGCCGCTGCAGATGCTCTCGGGCGGCACCACCCCGCG
>CAZONP010000033.1:7655-10558 GCA_964581155.1 uncultured Candidimonas sp.
AAAAAGGCCCAAACCGAAGTTTGGGCCTTTTTAAGAATTTGGAGCGGGAGAAGAGTCTCGAACTCTCGACCTCAACCTTGGCAAGGTTGCGCTCTACCAACTGAGCTACTCCCGCATATTACTTGGTACAGTTTTCGTAAGGTTTAAAAAGCAACCCAACGAAGTCACGCAGTATAACTGTTTTTTTTGGAATCCGCAACTTGGTGTGGAAGCCAATATTGCGGTACAAAAAACCTTCAAGAAATAAAGTAATATTTGGTGAAGAACGAAATAATAGCATAGACACATATAGGTGTGTCAAATCGATGTCTTGCTTTAGGTGAATTTTTGCTGCACATCTCCGAATCCGACCTTACCCCGCTGAACACCTTGGGATTGAAGGCGCGTGCGCGCGCCTTGTTGCGCTACGAGCGCCCCAGTCAATTGCCCGAAATCGCCGAGGCCGCGAAGCAATACGCGCGGCTCCTTATTTTGGGCGGCGGCAGCAACGTGGTGCTTGCGCCGGAACTTCAGTGTCTTGTGGTCAAGGTGGAATCGAAGGGAGTGCGCCTGTTGCTTGATTCTTCGGGCGAACGCGTGGTTGAAGCGCAGGCGGGCGAGAACTGGCATGATTTCGTCGCCACCTGCATCGCCAATGGCTGGAATGGTCTGGAAAACCTGGCCCTCATTCCCGGCACAGTGGGGGCGGCCCCGGTGCAGAATATTGGCGCGTACGGGGTGGAGCTGGATCAGCGTTTCCATAGTTTGACCGCTTGGGACATGCACGAACAGCGCATCGTCGAAATGGGCGTGTCCGACTGTCAGTTTTCATACCGGAACAGTTTCTTCAAGCGGGCTGCGCCCGGCAGGTGGCTGATCATGGCGCTGCGCTTCAACTTGCCGATGCAGTGGCGACCCGTCTTGAGCTATCCGGATCTGCAGGGCCACCCGCTAGTGCGGCAGGCGGGGGCTGGAATCCAGGCGGGCCAGATATTCGAGGCGGTGTGCGATATTCGGCAACGCAAGCTGCCTGATCCGGCCGTCCTGGGCAATGCAGGCAGTTTCTTCAAGAATCCAGTGATAGATGCCCAAGCCTATGCCGTATTGAAGGCGGCCCATCCTGCCTTGCCGGCACATGCGCAAGCGGACGGCGGCTATAAGCTGGCGGCAGGCTGGCTTATTGAACAGTCCGGCTGGAAAGGCCGCAGGCTGGGCGCGGCCGGAATGCATGATCGCCAGGCGCTGGTGCTGGTGAATCATGGCGGCGCAAGCGCCCAGGATGTCATAGCACTCGCCGACGCGGTACGCAGTGATGTGTTGGCTCAGTTTGGGGTGCGACTGGAGCAGGAGCCCGTGCACGTCATCTAGCTGTAACCAAGCCCCAGGAATCATGCTTCCGGAGTCAAGCCCCCGGGAATCAGGTCGCCAAGACGTCTTGCATATCGAACAAACCGAACTCCTTGCGCGCCAGGTAGCGGGCGGCCCGCAGACTGCCTTGCGCGTAGGTGGCCCGGCTGCTGGACCGATGCGTGATTTCTATGCGTTCGCCCGCGCCGCAGAAATAAACGGTATGGTCGCCGACGATATCGCCGCCGCGCAGCACCGAAAAGCCGATATGGCCGTTTTCACGTGCGCCTGTTTCGCCATGGCGCGCCCAGTCGGCAACGTCATCAAGCTTCTTGCCCCAGGCGGATGCCACCGTTTCGCCCATGGCCAGCGCGGTGCCTGACGGCGCGTCTACCTTGTTGCGATGATGGGCTTCGAAGACTTCGACGTCGTAGCCGCTGTTCAGCAGCCGGGCAGCCATATCCAGCAGGCGCAGTGTTGCATTCACGCCCACGCTCATGTTGGGAGCGAATACGATAGCCGTTTTCTGGCTGGCTGCCTGGATAGCCTGTTTGCCTTCGTCGGAAAAACCCGTGGTGCCGATGACGCACTTCGTGCCGTGTTTGACGCAAGCCTGCAAATGCTGCAACGTACCTTCGGGGCGTGTGAAGTCGATCAGGCAGTCGGCCTGGGCAAGCGCGTCCAGGTCGTCGGTGACGATGGCGCCTGTTACATGCCCAAGCGATGCGCCGGCGTCCTGACCAATGGTCGGCGAACCGGTGCGATCCAGAGCAACGGCCAGTTTCAGGTCAGGGCAGCCAAGCACCGCCTCGATCAACATGCGGCCCATACGGCCGTCGGCACCTGCAATAGCAATACGCATTCTGTTCCTTAACGCAAGGGTTGCGTGGTGTCTTGGCCGGGAACCGGCACGGCTGGCGTGGCTGGAACGGCAGGCGTGGTTTCGGGGGCAGCGGCGGGAGTGTCCCCGTCATCGGCGCCAAGGTCGGTCATGCCCGTATCGGCCTTTTGAAATGGCTGGCGATTCGGTTGCTCGTCGCCTTCCCAACGCACGAGCGTGTCGCCTTCGAACCATACGGTGAACTTGCGATCCTGTTCTTCGCCGTAGCCAGGTTTATTGAAATACGGATAATCCCAGCGGTTGGTGCGAAAGACGTCTTGCAGCGTGGGAGTGCCAAGAATGAAACGGACTTGTTCGCGTGTCATGCCTTGCTGCAGCTGCGCCACCTGTTCGGCCGTGATCCAGTTGCCCTGTTGTACATCGGGACGATACGGGAAACCCCAGTTCGTGGAACCGCAGGCCGAAAGTACGACAGCCAGCACGCCCACCGTCAGGCCGGCGCGTAGCGTTGAAAATAGTGGTTTTGCAGTCATCGACACTAAACACCCCTGTTATATTCGGAACGAATAAAACCGTTATCATAAAGGTTTAAGAATAAACGCATAATAGCGTTAGTCGGTATCAAGCGTATTTGCCACGTTATGGCCGCTTTTAACCCGTCAGCCACCGCCAAAGGCATTTTACCTATGAACGACCAAAGTGAACTGAAGAATATGGGCTTGAAGGCGACTTTTCC
>CAZONP010000033.1:10658-16653 GCA_964581155.1 uncultured Candidimonas sp.
CTAATCGGCCAGCAGCATTTCCTGGGCGTGTTTGCGAGTGGTCTCGGTAATTTTCAGGCCACCAAGCATGCGCGCAACTTCGTTGACGCGCCCTTGGGAATCCAGCGCATTAATGGCCGATGCCGTGCGGTTGTCCGCAGTAGATTTCCGGACCTCGTAATGATGCATGCCGCGCGCGGCCACCTGTGGCAAATGCGTTACGCACAGCACCTGATGCCGGTTTCCCAGCTCGCGCAGCAATCGGCCCACCACGTCGGCAACCGCCCCTCCTACGCCGGTATCGACCTCGTCGAAGATCAGGGTGGGGACGCGCGCCGCCTGGCTGGCAATGACTGACAGCGCCAGGGAAATGCGGGCGAGCTCGCCGCCCGACGCCACCTTGGCCAAAGGCCGTGCACGCGTGCCGGCGTGGCCGGCCACCATGAATTCCACGCTTTCGCTGCCATGCGCGGACGGCTCGCCCGCGACCAGTTCAATATGGAACAAGCCGCCTTTCATGGCCAGCGATTGCATGGCCTCGGTTACTTGCAGTGACAGCTTCTTGCTGGTTGCTTGGCGTGCCTGGGTGAGGGAGCAGGCCAGCTCCTGATAGTTTTGCGCCGCTTCCCGGGCTTGTTCCGCAAGCGCTTCCACATTGGCCGCCTTTTGCGTATTGGCGAGTTGCTCGCGCCATGTGACTTGGAGTGCTTGCAGTTCCCCGGGTTCCACCCTGAACTTTCGGGCGGCGTCGAAAATGGCGGACAGCCGTTGTTCGGCGCTGGCCAGCGCGGCCGGATCGAGTTCGAATTTGTCGAGATAGCTATGCAGGTCGGAAGCGGCTTCGGTGCTGGCGATGCGGGCCGATTCGATGGCATCGTGAATGCCCTGCAGGCGCGTGTCGTGTCGCAACAGCTGGCGGATGTGGTTCGCCGCAGCGTTGAGTGCATGTTCCGCCGAGCCTTGCTCGTCTTCCAGCGCGGCCAGTGCGTGAGTGGCGCCTTCGAGCAATGCCTGGGCATGCGCAAGCCGGTTATGTTCGTTGCCGATGTTTTCCCATTCGCCAGGTTGCAAGCCAAGGCGATCGAGCTCGGATAATTGCCATTCCAGGCGTTCACGCTCGGTTTGCAATGCGTGGGCGTTTTTCTGTGCGGCGTCGAGCAGGCCGTTGGCCGCTTGCCATTGTTGCCATGCTTTTTGCACTTGCCGGGCGAGCGCCAGGTGGTTGCCCTGGGCATCCAGAAGGTCTCTTTGGCTGCTGGTTTTCAACAGACTTTGGTGTGCGTGCTGGCCATGGATGTCGACCAGTTGCTCGCCAAGTTCACGCAATTGACCCAGGGTTGCAGGGGTGCCATTGATAAAAGCGCGGCTGCGCCCCTGGCTGTCCACGACGCGGCGCAACACCAGCCCGTCGTCTGGGTCGAATTCATGCTCTTGAAGCCAAGAAACCAAATTGGACGGCGCTTCGAACACGGCGGAGATATCTGTACGGGCGGCGCCATCGCGCACGACAGTGGTATCGGCGCGCGCGCCCAACGCCAGAGACAAGGCGTCGATCAGAATGGACTTGCCTGCGCCGGTTTCGCCGGAAAATACGGTGAAACCATTTTCAAACTGTATCTCTGCCTGATCGACGATGACAAAATCGCGTATGTGCAGGGTGCGCAGCATAGGGCTATTCGTCCTCGTCCGAAGGTTGCGGCATATGGTTCCAGTACAACTTGCGGCGCAAGGTGGAGAAAAAGCTGTAGCCCGTGGGGTGAATAAAGCGTACCGTGTGCTGCGAGCGGCGTACTTCGATGCAATCGCCGGGCTGGCATTCTGACCAAGTCTGCATGTCGAAATGGACGCTGGCGCCGGAGTCGACACGGCCAAGCGCCGTTATGGTCAGGCTTAACGTGCCGCTGTCTGGCAAGACGATGGGGCGGTTGGACAGCGTTTGCGGTGCAACCGGCACCAATAAAATGGCGTTCAGCTTGGGGTGTACGATAGGGCCATTGGCCGAAAGCGAATACGCGGTCGAACCTGTTGGAGTGGCAACGATGATGCCGTCGGCGCGCTGGCTGTACATGAAGACGCCGTCAAATTCAACGCGCACTTCTATCATGCCGCCGCGGCCCGCGCGGTTCAAGACAACGTCGTTTACTGCAACGCCCGAATACATGGTTTTGCCGTTGCGCACGACGCGTCCTTCAAGAAGCACGCGTTCTTCGGTTTCGAAGTTGCCCTTTATAACACTGGCCAGCGCGTCGTTCGCGCTATGCAGTGGAATGTCGGTAATGAAGCCCAGGCGCCCATGGTTTATGCCGATGAGCGGAACGCAACTATGCGCGAGCAGGCGCGCGGCGCCAAGCATGGTGCCGTCGCCGCCCATGATGACGACCCGGTCGGCGCGCCGGCCGATTTCCTGGTAATCGCTGATGACATGTTCGGTGATACCGGTGTTTTGCGCCGTTTCGGCTTCGATCAACACCTGGCATCCCGCTGCCTGCAACGCGGCGGCCAGTTTGCGCAACGGCGCATCGACACCGCTGTCCTGGTGTCGGCCGATGAGCGCAACGGTTTTGAAGTGCATAAGGTAATACCGTGTTGATTGATGGAATAATAGGGATTAATTGATTATATGGTCCTCACAGCCGTATGGCTGTAGGTAGAAAAACCAGCATCTGCAACATTACCGAAATATAGTCATGGATGATAGAGCCAACGCGCTGCTTAAGGCGCTGATAGAACGCTACATTGCCGACGGGCAACCAGTGGGCTCCCGCACGCTGTCCCAAATGTTCGACTTGTCGTCCGCAACGATACGCAATGTCATGGCCGAGCTCGAAGACTTCGGGCTGATCCACAGTCCGCACACGTCGGCGGGTCGCATCCCCACACCGAAGGGTTACCGGCTTTTTGTCGATCGCCTTCTGGCGGTCCAGCGTTTCGATGTGCTGCAGCCCAGCCAGATCAGTCAGATATTGCCTGCTGCGGAGCCGGGCAGGGCGGTATCCGCCGCCGCCGCCTTGCTATCCAATCTTTCGCAATTCGCCGGTGTGGTGCTCGCCCCGAAACGGGCGCAGGTTTTCCGACAGATTGAATTCATTCGCCTTTCCGACAAACGCGTCCTGCTTATCATCGTCACGCCGGACGGGGACGTGCAGAACCGCATTCTGTTCGTAAGCCGCGACTACCTGGACCAGGAACTATTGGAAGCCAGCAACTTTTTCAATCAGCACTTCGCGGGCATGTCCTTTGAAAAGGTGCGTCTTGCCATTGCCGACGAACTCTCGTCCTTGCAAGCCGATATCTCGCGGCTCATGCAGGCGGCGGTCGAGGCCGGAACCGCCAGCCCCGATACCGATGAAGCACTTGTCATTTCCGGTGAAAGCAAGTTGCTCGATATCTCGGAAATTGCCTCCGATATGGATCGCCTGCGCCGCATGTTCGCCATGTTCGAGAAAAAGACCGACCTTCTGCAGTTGCTGGACGTTTCCAGCCGCGCGCAAGGCGTCCAGATCTATATCGGGGGCGACTCCCAGTTGATGCCCATGGAAGACATGTCCATTGTTACGGCGCCCTATGGCGTGGACGGCACGGTGGTGGGCACGTTGGGTGTCATCGGGCCCACGCGCATGGCTTACGAGCGCGTCATTCCCATCGTCGATATAACGGCGCGCCTGTTGTCTAATGCCTTAAGTCACAATCAATCCTAAGTTTCTCATGGCCAAGCTGTTTGCATCGCGTTACCTTCCCGAACCTGTCGATCCCCATGCGCTGGATGAAACCCCTCCGCCACGGGCCACAGCGCCCGTGGGCGTGTTGCTGGTAAATCTTGGCACGCCCGATCAGCCCACAGCGGCATCCATTCGCCGTTATTTGGGCGAATTTCTGTCGGATCCGCGCGTTATCGAAATTCCCCAGTGGATATGGCAAGTCATCTTGCGCGGCTTCATACTAACGCGGCGCCCGGCGGCGCTGGCGCCGCGTTACCAGGAAATCTGGCTGGAGGGCGGCTCGCCCCTGCTGGTCTGGAGCCAGGTCCAGGCCCGCGGCGTACAAACGGAATTGACTGCGGCCAATGTGGATGTGCGCGTCGAACTCGCCATGCGCTATGGCAACCCCGGTATTCCGCAAGCCATGGAGGCGTTGCGCGATGCCGGGTGTGACCGCATTCTTGTCGTGCCGATGTACCCCCAGTACGCGGCCAGCACAACCGCCACGGCGGTCGATGCGGTCACAGCGTACGCCGCGCGGCGCCGTGATCAGCCGGAATTGCGTTTCATCAAGCGTTACCATGCCGATCCCGGGTATATCGGTGCGCTGGCGCAGCAGGTGCGCCAGTATTGGCATGCCAACGGAAAACCGCAGCGCTTGCTGTTAAGTTTTCACGGCCTGCCCCAGCGCACCATCCGGCTGGGCGACCCTTACCACCGGGATTGCATGGAGACGGCAACGTGCCTGAGGCAAGCGCTGGGTGCCGACGGCGACCTTGTACACGTTGCCTTCCAGAGCCGCTTCGGAGCTGAGAAATGGCTGGAACCGTACACTGAGCCCACGCTGAAACAATGGGCACAAGAAGGTGTCACCGAGGTCGATGTCATGTGCCCCGGATTCCTTGCGGACTGCCTTGAAACCCTGGAAGAGATTCAGATGCAATGCCGCGACGCGTTCCTGGCGCAGGGCGGCAAGACATTTCGGTATATCCCCTGCCTGAATGACGATGCCCTATGGATAGCCAGTTTCACCGCCCTGATCAAGCGCCAATTGGCGGGATGGGTTGCGTGATTTCTTCCGGTCTTGAAACGGGGGTATGTGCCCCCACTTTTATTGAATTGAATCCTTAGCATGTGGAGATTTTTTATGTCGGCAAACAACGAGCCCCTCGATCCTAAACAGACGGCGTCCCACGATACCTCCGAGCATGTCGAGGTGAACGCACAGGCAGATGGGCAACAAGCCGAAGCGCAACAGGGCGAGCCTGAGCAAGTCGAAGCACAGGAAGATTGGGCGACTCTGTTGTCCGAGGCGCAACAGCAAGTGGCTCAATACCACGACCAACTTTTGCGAGCCAAGGCGGAAGTCGAAAATATCCGCCGCCGTGCGGCCGAAGACATTGCCAAGGCACGCAAGTTCGGTACCGAATCTTTCGCGGAAAGCCTGATTCCGGTGCGCGATAGCCTGGAAGCCGCCCTGGCGTTGCCGGACCAATCGCCAGAGGCTTGGAAAGACGGCGTCGAGGTAACCTTGCGCCAGTTGAATGTCGCGTTCGAGCGCAATTTGCTTAAGGAAGTGGCGCCAGCCGAAGGTGACATATTCGATCCGCACCAGCATCAGGCCATTTCCACCGTGCCTTCGGCATTGCCGCAAGGCGCCGTTGTTCAGTTATTGCAGAAGGGCTACACCATTGCGGACCGGGTGCTGCGTCCCGCGCTCGTCATGGTTTCATCCGGCCAGGCTGCTTAAATTTGACGGGTGTTGCGCCCAAATATCATAAAACCGCTGGATAAGACTTGAAATTGCGCGTCGTATCCCCACTTATGATTCATTCAGGCAGTTTTAACCAGATTCTTAATTTTACTTAGCAGGGCTATATATTATGGGCAAGATTATCGGTATTGACCTTGGCACGACCAACAGCTGCGTTGCAGTCATGGACGGTAGCAGTGTCAAAATCATCGAGAACGCCGAAGGCACTCGCACAACGCCTTCGATTGTCGCCTACATGCCAGATGGCGAAATTCTGGTCGGCGCACCCGCCAAGCGCCAGGCCGTAACCAATCCCACGAACACGCTATATGCCGTCAAGCGCCTTATCGGACGCAAGTTCGACGAAAAGGCGGTACAGAAAGATATCGACCTGATGCCTTACCGCATCATGAAGGCCGATAACGGTGACGCCTGGGTCGAGGCGCAAGGTAAAAAGCTTGCACCACCCCAAATTTCCGCCGACGTACTGCGCAAGATGAAGAAGACAGCGGAAGACTACCTGGGTGAGGAAGTCACCGAGGCCGTCATCACCGTGCCGGCCTAC
>CAZONP010000034.1:0-2459 GCA_964581155.1 uncultured Candidimonas sp.
GCCGGCGCCATGGCTTTCTCCAGCGTATTCGTGCTGGCCAATGCCTTGCGTCTACGGCGTTTCCGGCTTGATGCGGGAGCTGCATCGTGAACATAGGCCAAGCAGCCCAGGCGTCGGGCATTACCCCGAAAATGATCAGGTATTACGAAACCATCGGCCTTATTCGCCCTGCTCAGCGCACCGAGGCCGGGTACCGCCAGTACTCCGCCTCGGACGTGCAAATCATGCACTTCATCAAGCGCTCACGCGATCTGGGCTTTTCCCTGGAACGAATCAAGACCCTGATAGGCCTGTGGCATGACACCACACGCAAAAGCAGCGACGTCAAGAAACTCGCCAGCCAGCATATCGCCGAGTTGAACCAGGACATCGAAAAACTCCAGTCCATACGTGACCAGCTGGCGCATCTTTCCGAGTCCTGTCATGGCGACAACCGGCCGGATTGTCCGATACTGGCCGATTTGGCGCGACGCGACGGCCAATAGGAATGCGCCGGCATCCAACACCATTATCTGCTGTCGTATTCTTGATTTGAATCAAGCCTGCATATTTCCACAGGGAATAAACTTATAACCAGAATAGCTGTTTAGCGTGTCGCTTTGCCGTTGGATGGTTGTTCCTTTTATATTCCGAGGACGATATGCCCAACAGATGTACCGAAAGCGAACGCCAGCTTGGCAAGCGTGGCTTCCTTAAAGAAATGCTCGGACTGGGGGCTGCAGCCACCGTCATTCCCATCGTACCGGTGCATGCCATGGGAACGCAGCCCAGCCGCCGTCCCGGCGAAGCAGGCAAGCGCTACGCAATGGCCGTCGATCTGCGTAAATGCATAGGCTGCCAAGCCTGTACCGTAAGCTGTTCGCTCGAAAACCTGCCGCCGCTAGGGCAGTTTCGCACTACCGTGCTGCAATACGAGGTTAATCTGCCCGACACTGATGCGCCGGCCATGTTCAGTTTGCCGCGCCTGTGCAACCATTGCGATAATCCGCCTTGTGTGCCGGTATGCCCCGTCCAGGCCACTTTTCAGCGGGAAGACGGTGTCGTGCTGGTCGACAGCGACCGTTGCGTCGGCTGCGCGTATTGTGTCCAGGCATGCCCGTATGACGCCCGGTTCATCAATCATGAAACCCAGACGGCAGACAAATGCACGTTTTGCGAACATCGCCTCGAAGCCGGGCTACTGCCGGCCTGTGTGGAAAGCTGCGTCGGAGGCGCACGCGTTATCGGTGACCTGAACGACCCTCAAAGCTCGATTTCCCAATTGCTCGACGAACATCGCGGCGACGTCAAGGTGTTGAAACCCGATATGGGAACAAACCCGCATGTCTTCTACATAGGCATGCCCGACGAGTTCGTCGATGGCATCGACGGCCAAGCCGGCGTACGCCTGATTTCAGATCATTAAGTTGCCGTCAAGGACTGGAGCCTTTCATGGAAATTATCGAGTTGCTGACGCCCGCCTACGAAGTGGCATGGCTTCCCTGGGCCGTACAGTATTTTTTTCTAATCGGTATTGGGGCGACCGCCGCATTGACGGCCAGCGGCTGCGCGCTTGCCCGTTCAACTTCGCCCGCGCATCGACTGTTGCCGGCGCTTGTCACGGTATTGCTTGCCTGTGTTGTGGCCGCCCCGGTGTCTTTGCTTGCGGACCTGCACCAGCCGGGACGATTCTGGCATTTCTACGCGTACTTTACGCCGTGGTCGTGGATGTCTCTCGGGGCGTACCTTTTGCCGCTTTTCGTGGTTTTGGCATTAAGTTTTTCGTTTGCATGGTGGTCCGGCCGCGCCACACTGCTGCGCGTGATCGCCGTGTTATTGGCATGTTCGGCGATTGCAATCCTGGTGTACAGCGGGTCTGAAGTCATGGTCCTGCGTTCGCGCCCGCTATGGAACACTGTATTTCTCCCCATCAACTTCGCGCTGACAGCGTGGCTGGCCGCGCTGGGCGCCGTCTTGCTGGTCGCCCGATGGTTGCCGGGGGGCACGCAGGCCTTGCCGTCGGGATTGGTGCGCCGCCTTGCCTTGATTGCCACGGCGGGTCTCGCCGCAGCCGCCTTGCTCTGGGCGCTGGCCGGTGTCATCGGAATGGAACCATCGTTTGACCAAGCACTGCGCTTGTTCGATGAGTTTCCGGTATGGCGCTGGAGTTTTTGGGGCTCTGTGATCGCGGGCATCGCGATCCTGCTGCTGATCTCGCGCCCCGCGCATCGGCTGACCGGGACATGGTATTCGCTGCTGATTGCCGGCGCCACGCTGGCCGTCGCATGGATCTTCCGCTGGACTGTGTTCATGGGCGTGCAAAGCGTTCCCAAGTACGGAGCGGGATTGTATCTGTACAACATGCCTCTCGGCAGCGATGGCTTGCTCGGCATGGTCGGCGTTCTGGGGCTGTGCATTGCCTTGCTCGCCACCATTACCTACCTGCTTGAACGGTTTCCAGCCGCTGGGACGCCAGCCGC
>CAZONP010000034.1:2559-10491 GCA_964581155.1 uncultured Candidimonas sp.
ACGCCAGCCGCAGGATCGCCAATTACGTCGTCGGCCATTGCCGGCTGCTGAACAGGATTAATGATTATGGACAAGAAGCAGAAAACAAATCTCGGCCGCCGCAAGCTGATGGTGCGCGGCGGCGTCGCGGCCGGAGGCCTGGCGGCTTTCGCCGCAGGCTACGGGGAAACGCTGGTCAAGGCGGCCAAGGGCGTGGCAAGCGGCACCGCCGGTGTTCCTGTTGCGGACGCCGTACGGGGCAATTCACTGAAACCGGAATTCCGCATTGACTCCCTGTCGAAAACGCTGGTGGCGACGCCGGGCCAGGTCGTCAGCCCGTCCAGCTGCCTGGGATGCTGGACCCAATGCGGCGTGCGGCTGCGCATCGATACGGACACCGGACGCATTCTGCGCATAGCCGGTAATCCTTATCATCCGCTTGCCACCACCAACCCTGCGGCAATGGAGACGCCGGTACGGGAAGTTTATGCGGCGCTGGGAGGCGACTCTGGTCTGGAAGGCCGCGCAACGTCGTGTTCCCGTGGTTCCTCCATGTTGCAGCAGCAAGTCAGTCCTTACCGGGTGCTTCAACCATTGAAGCGAGTCGGCACACGCGGCGGTGGCGAATGGAAAAGCATTTCATTCGAGCAGCTGATCCAGGAAGTGTGCGAAGGAGGGGACTTGTTCGGCGAGGGCCACGTGGACGGTCTTCGCGCGATTTACGATACGACTACGCTTATTGATCCCGCCAATCCGGAATTCGGACCATTATCCAATCAATTGTTGATCAGCGACTCGGCCAATGAAGGCCGTACGCAGTTGCTCAAGCGTTTTGCCGAGCAATCGTTCGGCACCATCAACGTCTGCAACCATGGTTCGTATTGCGGGCAATCGTTTCGCGTCGGGGCCGCTGCGGCGCTGGCGGGCCTGGACGGGATGCCACACGGCAAGCCCGACTGGTCACACGCCAAGTTCGGACTTTTCATAGGGGCGGCACCGGCGCAATCCGGTAATCCGTTCCAGCGCCAGGGCCGGGAACTGGCTGAAGCACGGGCACGTAAAGAAAACACATTTACCTATGTCGTCGTTTCGCCGATTCTTCCCACCTCATCCAGCTTGGCAGCAGGTTCGGGTAACCGCTGGCAGCCGGTGTTGCCCGGCACCGATCTTGCCCTGGTCATGGGGCTTATACGCTGGATACTGGACAACGAGCGTTACGATGCCCAGTCGCTTTCCCAGCCCGGACCGGCCGCCATGGCCGCTGCCGGCGAAGCGTCCTGGACCAATGCTACCCATCTCGTGATTGCGGACCCGCATCACCCCCGTTTCGGGACCAGCTTGCGCGCGAAGGATCTGGGCTGGGCGCCTGCCCAGCCTGACAGCGAAGAAGACGCCTATGTGGTGCAGGGCCTGGATGGCCAGTTGGTACCGCACACCGAAGGTGCACCGGCTGGCTTGTTTGTCGACATTGTCGTCAATGCTTCCGGCATGACCGCGGCTCCGGGTTCGGTACGGGTGTGCTCGTCATTGACCATGTTGCGCACAGAAGCGCGCCGCAAAACACTGGATGAATACGCCGAAATATGCGGCGTACCACGCGAAAACATCGAAGCGCTTGCCGCAGAGTTCACCAGCCACGGTAAAGCCGCCGTGGCGGATGCACATGGCGGCACCATGAATGGTTCGGGTTTCTATACTGCCTTCGCCATTTCCATGCTCAATACATTGGTGGGAAATTTGAACGTGGAAGGCGGCCTGGTACTGGATGCCGGCCCTTTCGGCCCCTTCGGCCCGGGCCCGCGCTACAACTTTGCCGCATTTGACGGCAAGGTAAAGCCTCGCGGCCTGGCTTTGTCGCGGACTCGTTTCCCCTATGAAAAAAGCAGCGAATACCGGCGCAAACAGGAGGCCGGCGCAGCGGTTTACCCGGCAACGGCACCGTGGTATCCGGCCGTCGGCGGCTTGAGCAGCGAGATGATTGCCTCTGGTTTGGGCGGTTACCCCTATCAGGCCAAAGTCTGGATCAACCACATGTCAAATCCCGTGTATGCCATTCCGGGGTTTAGAAATGCGCTGCTCGAAAGACTGAAGGACACCAAGGCCTTGCCGTTGTCCATATCCGTCAATGCCTTCATCAACGAAACGAACGCCTTGGCCGATTACATTGTTCCGGATACCGTCACCTACGAAAGCTGGGGCATTTCCGCACCGTGGGCGGATGTCATTGCCAAGTCCTCGACGGTCCGATGGCCAACGGTGACGTCAAAAGTCGCCAGGACAGAGTCCGGCGAAACGGTTGGGCTGGAAACCTTTCTCATTGCCGTCGCCAAGCAATTGCAAATGCCGGGGTTCGGCGATGATGTCATCACCGACAAGGAAGGGCGCAAGTACGGCCTGAATACACCCGAAGATTTTTACTTGCGCGGCATGGCCAATATGGCGTATTCCGGAGGCAAGGCGGTAGGCCCGGCCACGGACGACGATATGGCGCTTACGGGCGTGGACAAGTTCGCGCCGCTGTTGCAACAGAAATTGAAAGCCGACGAATGGCGACAGGTCGCCATGTTGATGACGCGTGGCGGCCGGTTCGATAGTGTCGCAGCCGCCTGGAAGGGCAAGCATATTCGAAAAGCGCACGTTAAACCACTGCAGATCTGGAGCGAGAAGGTGTCGGCCATGCATCACTCCATGACGGGCGAACGCTTCAGCGGCTGCCCGACCTGGTATCCCACACGTCTGGCCGACGGTAGCGACATGCGCGCCAACTACGACCGTAAGGAATGGCCGTTTCTGCTTACCTCTTACAAGTCCAATCTGATGAGCTCCATGTCCATCGGCATTGACCGATTGCGCCAGGTGCATCCGCATAACCCGATCTCGGTCAACAAGGAAGATGCAAAACGTCTCGCCATAAAGAATGGAGACAATGTCCGGGTTACGACGCCCGGCGGCTCGGTGGTTGGCGTTGCCTTGGTTCGCGAAGGCGTGATATCGGGCGCAGCGGCAATAGAACACGGCTATGGTCACACTGAACTTGGCGTGCGCGCTCACAATATAGACGGGGTGGCCACACAGCAAAACCGCGCCTTGGGAGCAGGCGTCAACCTGAACCATCTTGGCTTTGCCGATCCCACCCGAGGGGCCGTCACTAATGTATGGATCGACTGGGTATCCGGTGGCGCCGTACGCCAGGGGATGCCGGCTCGACTGGAAAAGGCCTGATACCCTATTGCGCATTCAGCCGGTAGTACACCCCGCAGGCAGCCGCTAGAATATCAGGCAACTATCGCGTCAACTGCCTGGGGGGCCTTATGCAGCAACATGGTGTGTTTAGCCGGACGGTGTGGCTTGCGGTGCTGTGCACGGGAACGCCGCTGGGCTCGGCTCAGGAATTGCCGCAACGTCTGGCGCCCATTACTGTCACCAGCACACGGTTGGACACGTCGGTTCTCGATACCCCCGCATCGATTTCGGTCATCGACGGATTCGACATGCGCGACGCGCGCCTGCAAATCAACTTGTCCGAAGGACTTGCGGGTGTACCCGGGCTGCAAATCCAGAACAGGCAGAACTACGCCCAGGACTTGCAAGTCTCCATACGAGGGTTCGGTTCGCGGTCCAGCTTCGGGGTGCGCGGTGTTCGGCTTTATGTGGACGGCATACCGGCAACCATGCCCGACGGCCAGGGCCAGACCTCAAATATCGACATTGCATCGATTGACCGGGTGGAAGTGCTGCGGGGTCCATTCTCGTCGCTCTACGGCAATTCGTCGGGCGGAGTAATCAATGTATACACGGAAGATGGGGCCGACCCACCTGAATTATCGGCCGGTATGGCGGCAGGCAGCTATGGAACGTATCGCTACGGCGCCAAGGCCAGCGGGGTCGTCGATCTTGAAAAAACTGAGCTGGATTACGTGCTTAGCGCCACAAGGTTCACGACTCAGGGGTATCGCGATCACAGCGGCGCGCGCAAGAATCTTGTCAATGCCAAACTTCGCCTGCAGTTCGACGACAACAGCAAACTTACGCTCATTGCCAATAGCGTAGACCTTAAGGCTGACGATCCCCTAGGCCTCACACGCGAACAGTTCGATTCCGATCCTCGCAGCGTGGCGAGCGTTGCGCTGCAATACAACACCCGCAAAACAGTCAAGCAGTCCCAAGGCGGCCTTATCTACGAACGCGCGATCAATGCCGACAACGACCTGCGCGCCATGCTGTATTACGGCGAGCGCGACACGGTGCAATTCCAATCCATACCCTTCACGGCGCAGCGGGACGAGCGTCACGCGGGCGGAGTCATCGACCTGCAGCGAAAATATGGCGGCGCCGACCTGCGCTGGACTTCGCGCCTGGTATTCGCGGGCAAGCCATTCACACTGATCGGCGGGCTGTCATACGACGAAATGAAGGAAAACCGGCGGGGCTACGAAAATTTTTCCGGTGAGCCGTTTACGGGGCAAACCGGCCAGTTGGGCGTGCGTGGTGACCTACGGCGCAAGGAAAGCAATACCATCTGGAACCTGGATCCTTACATGCAGGCGTCATGGCGGTTTCTACCACGGTGGACGCTGGATGCCGGCCTGCGCTATAGCAATATCAGGTTTGAATCCGACGACCATTACCTGAACGGTAGAAATGGCGACGACAGTGGCGCCACGCGATACCGCAAGCTGTTGCCGGTGGCATCTTTGCGCTATCAAGTGTCGCCCGACGTCAGTGTCTACGGATCCGTAGGACGCGGCTTCGAAACCCCAACCTTCAACGAAATTTCCTACCGCGACTTCAATTCATCGGGCCTGAACTTTGCCTTGCAGCCATCCGCAAATACCAGCATCGAGGTGGGGGCCAAGGCGAATATTGGCAAAGGACTGCTTACGGCAGCCTTGTTTCAGACCCGCACCGAAGATGAAATCGTCGCGGCGGACGCAGAAGGTGGTCGCACGGTATACCAGAACGCGGGACGCACCCTGCGCACCGGATTCGAGCTTGCTTGGCGCGGCGAAGTCGCACGCCATTGGCACACCGAACTTGCATATACCTGGCTGGATGCCAAATATCGCGACGATTGCGCCGCCGGCAACTGCGCCAATCCGGGCGATCCCGCCAAATACTTGCAGGAGGGCAACCGCATACCGGGCGTGGCCCGGCACGCGCTGTATGCCGCGCTTGCCTGGGCGCCGCCAACCGGATGGCGGGCGGGCGTCGACGCGCGTTATCTAAGCAAAATGTATGTCAACGACGGCAATACCGAGGCAACGCCCGGATACGTCGTTGCCGGTATGCATGCCGGCTATGTGTGGCGCCTAGGCCCCTGGGAGACAAACGCCTATGCGCGCCTGGACAACATCTTCGATCGCCGCCATGCGGGCTCGGCGATCATCAATGAGAATATCGGCCGCTATTACGAGCCGGCCCCGGGCCGCAACTGGAGCGCTGGGGTCAATGCAAGCTATGCTTTTTGATCCGCCGGGCTATTCAATGCGCTTTCGATCAATGACCCCACAAGTTCATTGACGCCAATGTCCTGGGCCGCCGCGCGTGTGCGAATTTCTTCTATAAGCGTCTGCTTGAGCTTAATGGGAAATGACACCAGACCTTGCGCCTGATCCAGACGGCGCTGTTCACGCCGATCTACCGCAGCGGCGGCTGAATCAACGCCAAACCGGCTGGACACGCCGCCTTTCTTCATGTTTTCCATCAGCTTTAGTGCTTTGTTCTTTTCCAGATCGGTCTTCTTCATGTAATTCCGCCAGCAATGAGTTTTTATGGCGCTGAATCGTGCCACGGGCAATTATACGTTGCCATGCGTCACCGGTAGTAGGCCGCCCCGCAACGCAATGAATGGTAACCAAAATTTCACGAAAAGCCGTCCAGATCCGCCGGTTGGCGGAATTCGATGCGCCAAATTAAAGCGTAGGATTCCTTGAAAAGTACTGGGCAAATCAATAACACTGGAGACTCTAATGAACATCACGATACGGGCAACAGCGCTGGTGGCTAGTCTGATATGCGGCGTCTATGGGGGAACGGCAACCGCGCAGGACAACGTTCAGAAACTGATGGACATGCAGACGACGGGTACCTCGCTGGATGTGAAATCCATTCCTCAATCCGGCGAAGATGCCAACGCCATCAAGCGCAACCTGGAGCAAATCAAGCTGCCGGAAGGATTCAAGATCGCCTTGTATGCCATAGTGCCTGATGCCCGGCATATGGCTGTCGGCCCATCGACCGGGGTGGTGTTTGTCGGCACCCGCAAGACCCAAATATGGTCGGTCACCGACCGGAGCAAGAAACGCGTTGCCGATGAAGTGAAGCGGTTTGCTCCCTCCGTTGAGATGAAGATTCCTAACGGCCTGTGTTTTTCACCGGATGGCATGCTTTATAGCGCGGAGCAGAATCGCGTTCTTGTCTTCCCAGCCGCTGAATTTTTCTATGAAGGACCAGACGTGGCTGCGGGCATTGTCGTGCCACAGGGCGAGCTAATACCCGTGGACGAAGAAAGCTTTAACCATACCGCCCGTACCTGCCGTGTCGGACCTGACAAGAAGCTCTATATCACCATGGGCAATCCGTTCAACGTACCGCCACCCGAAAAAATCGAACCATACAGCCAGAACGGCATGATGGGTATTTTGCGCATGGACGTCGACGGCAAGAATCGTGAGGTTTACGCCCAAGGCGTTCGAAACTCTGTAGGGCTGGACTTCAACCCCAAAGACGACACGCTGTGGTTCACCGACAATCAGGTGGATGGCATGGGCGACGACATTCCGCCCGGAGAACTGAACCGCGCGTCCGAAGCCGGTCAGCATTTCGGTTTTCCCTACTATGGCGGCGGCAAGGTGAAAACGGTGGAATACCAGGATGCAACCGTGCCAGCCGATGTCACTTTCCCCCAAGTCGAGATGGACGCGCACGCGGCCGACCTTGGAATGACTTTTTATAATGGCCAGATGTTTCCAGAGGCGTATCGCGGAGGCATTTTTTCAGCCCAGCACGGCTCGTGGAACCGCACGACACCGATCGGTGCACGCGTCATGTTTACACGCTTGAAAGAAGACGGTACGGCCGATGCAACGGAAGTATTCGCTGAAGGCTGGCTGACATCCAATAACGAATATCTGGGGCGCCCTGTGGACGTTGCCACATTGCCGGACGGCTCTTTATTGGTTTCGGACGACTACGCTGGGGCCATCTACCGCATCTCGTACGACGGCAAATAGCAACGCACACGGCGGGGGCCGAGCATCACCCCAAATTGGCGACCGAGCCGTCATTGAGCGTAACCCACACCTTGACGCCGGCCGCTTCGACGATAGGCCGCATGGCGTCAAGGCTCATGGTCGAGAAGGCAGTCGATAAAGCATCGGCTTGGGTGGCGTGCGCCGCCATGACGGTAACGCTTCGGTGGCGTGCTTGGTTTGCACCGGTCTTGGGGTTGAATATATGGGTGTGGTGTCCGGCGGCATCCAGCGTCGTTGCGCTGCCTACGGACGTGGCCACGGCCTGGTTCCGGATTTCCACCGTCTGAACGATTTTTCCCGGAATGAGAGGATCCGCCAAGCCTACACGCCACGGCATAGCGTTGCTTTGTGTGTTCAAGCCGCGGATCTCACCCATATCGACCAGGGCCCGATCCAGTCCGGCGGCACGCAGTTGCTGAACGATCTTGTCGGTTATGTAGCCCTGCGCAATGCCGTTTAGGGTGAGCGCCATGCCAGGGCGCAACAGCTGTATACGCTCAGTGCTGACATCAATAGAGGCGTAATCAACCAAAGACAGCGCCCGCGCAATCGCCTGCGCGTCCGGCCCGTTCGGGTCGGCGTCTATTACAGAGTAGTGTTCTGCATAGACTTGCCATAATGGCTGGACGCTGGGGTCGAAGGCGCCGTCGGTCAGCTTGCCGAAATATTGGCTTTCACTTAACAAGCGCAACATATCGGC
>CAZONP010000034.1:10591-16551 GCA_964581155.1 uncultured Candidimonas sp.
AGGCCGGAGGCTGCGGCAAAGATACCAATAAAACGACGACGCGAAGTGTTATGGCGCTTCATCATTGATGTGTTCCAGTAGAGTCGTGTTGATCCTGCGGCATGGCATTGGCTGCCTCGTCGTGATGCAGGATATAGTTTTCCGGCATATCGGCAAAGGCAACGACGCGACCGCCATGTTCGTTTGCGAACTGGTCCGCCTTGACCTTGTCGCCGAACGGCAACGCATCTTCCGCGCCCATGCCGCCGATAAATTTGCTTTCGATTACATAAAATGCCTGCCGCGCATCGATCCAGGTATCCGCCTCTGGCTGATTCCAGTCGCGGGCCTTGCCCATATCGTGAACGTATATGGCGCTAAGCCCCTTAGGCTCTTCCGGCAGTAGCGTATAGGCAAATACTTGCTTGATGTCGGTGAACCAAACCGGCTTGTCGCGGCCTTGCACAAAAATTTGCCCCTTGGGGCCGGGATGCTCGACAAGGTTCATGCCGCAGTAATGGCCGACGGCGTCGATGGTGACTACCTGCGGAGCAGGCGGAGCGATGGCGACGTCGTTGGCGTTGTTGCATGCCGCCAATAACAGGCATGCAAAGGCAAGGCTTGCGATTCGGTGCACGATCATAGTTGCCTCCGTTTAAAGAAGGCTGCCGCCAGGGAAAACGGGACGGCGATCCATAAGATTTGGGCAAGGATCAGGACAGGCACGCTAAGACCGGCTTGCCCACTTAATCCGGCCATACCCGAATACATGGAAATGTTCTCGTAGCCGGTCAGGTTCAGGAGACGATAAACATCCGACGGATTGAACAATAATACAGTGTTCAGAAGGGTGGCTGTTACGGTGCGGCCCTGATCCGCCACCAGTACGCCCAAAAGCGCCATGTCGTAGATAACGACGAAGAAGAGCCACACGCCAATGGCAATACCGGCGGCGGTGGCGCGCTCGCGCACCAGCGCGCTGATCATGTAGCCCATGGCCAGAAAACTGGCTCCCAGCAAAACACTGGCTATGATCAGAAACAGGAAGGGTTCCCATGCGCTCAGATCGGCGGACCCGTGGGCCACTTGCAGGGCGATGCCCGCAGCCCCATAACCGACGGTGATGGCAAGGGTAAGAATCACAAGATGGCCAATGAACTTGCCGACGATGATTTGCCAGCGAGACACTGGATAGCTGAGCAGTAACGCCATCGTGCCGCGGTCCACCTCGCCCACAATGGCATCGTAAGCCAACAGCATGGCAATGAGCGGCACCAAAAAAATTGAAAGGCTGGACAGGCTTACGACGGTTACCGTCAGTGGATCCACCTTCACCGCGCCTGTGGGGGAGCTGCCCAGGAACCCAAGCGACAAGGCAAGCATGGCAAGCAGCAGGGCAGTGGCCAGCACCCAGCGGTTGCGCATCCCGTCGCGCACTTCCTTTCCTATGATGATATACACAGCGTTCATACGTCTTCTCGTCTTAGGAAATGGGCATACATGTCGTCCAGGCTAGGCGTATGGATCTCAATGTCGTCTATGGTGAACCCTATGGCGCCGATGCTGCGGATGGCGGCAACCTTGTCGCTTTCCGTGCATGAGAGTTCAAACTGCCGTTCATCGATGCGGCGCCACGCATCTGGAAGCATGCCCGCCGCTGCGCCGTTGCCGGATTGGCGCAAGCGTATGCGTATGGGGAGTTCGGCCGTATGGCGCAATTGGGACATTGAACCGTCGGCAATCTTGATGCCATTCTTCATGACAATGATGCGGTCTGTGTGGCCTTCAAGTTCGGCCAGGGCATGCGTGCTTAATAATACCGTTGCGCCATCGTTGCGCAGTTCGCGCACGAGTTCGTAGAACATAAGCCGTGAAGCGGGGTCGAGCCCAGTGGTTGGCTCGTCGAAAAGCAGCACTTTGGGCGTGCCCAACAACGCCTGTGCAAGTGCCAACCGTTGCCGCATGCCCTTGGAATAGCCGCCAACCCGACGGTGCGCCGCCTGGGAAATGCCGACACGTGACAGTAGGGCGGCGTTACCCGACAAAGGCTGGCCCTTGAGCTTGGCGTAGAAATTCAGTGTTTCCTCACCCGTCAGTGATGGATGCAAAGCAACCATTTCGGGCAAATAACCAATGTCATTGCGCAGGCGTACGGCCGCCTTGCTGGACGCGTCCTTGCCCAAAAGCAGTACGCTCCCGGCGGTAGGGCGGATCAAGCCCAGTATCAGTTTGATCATGGTGCTTTTACCTGCACCATTGTGTCCGGCCAATGCAACACACTCCCCGGCCTGCAAGCTTAAATCTACATTGTCAACGGCGCATTGATCGCCGTACTTCTTGGTAACGCCCGAAAGCGCTACGAGGTCTACAGTCAAAGCGACTCCTTGAATTTCGTGAGTGCCATGGGTTCCGGAGAGTTCATGAGCGGTGCGCTGTCGACAACGCCGCCGGGCAGAATTGCCGGGAATTGCGACTGCGCCCATCGCACCACCGAGATGGCGGGGCTGTTGAGCAAGACACGGGCAGCGGGGGCGCGCCACAGCACTTGATCGATGATATCGTTGGGACGGTAGGCGGTGTCGGCGATGCCGTCGCCATCCAGGTCGAAGGCGGTATTGTCGCTCCAGTAGTTGCCACGGCCATCGTGAGACCAGTCCAGTGAACGGGTTCCCACATACTTTACCTGGTTCTGGTTATTGACGAAGGCGTTGCCGGTAATGTTGTTGCCTTCGGACCCTGCGGTAAAGTGGATGCCCATGTCGCAGTCCTGGAAATAATTGCCAGTGAACTGGTTCTTGTTGGCGTTATAAAGAAAAACACATTTCTCACCACCAACGACCACATTGCCTGTTATCAGTGAATCGTTTGCGTAATTCAGCATCAATCCTTGGTCTCGGCTTGCTATCGATATATTGTCTTTAATGACAAGCCGGTGCGAGAACATGATTGCGTAGGCAATATCGTTGTCCTTGGATACATTGTCGATCACTTCGCTATCGTTGGCATACATGTAATGCAACGCATAGCGCAGATCGTGGAAATAATTTCCCTTGAAGATATTCTTTGAGCTGGTGTTGACGAACACGCCGTCACGGCCTTGCGAAATGTCGTTGCCGACGATTTGCGTGCCGGGGCTGTTCCATAGGGTGACGCCGTTGCCGCGTTCAGCGACCCGCAGTTCGGTATTGCCGACGATGCGGTTGCCGCGCACCACGGCTTCCTGCGGCCCCCATACGTGGACGCCCACCAGGTTGTCGAGCACATTATTGTGTTCGATCAAGGCTTTGTGGGCCGTTTTATCAAGAAATATGCCGGCGTCCATCTCGGACAGACTAAGTCCGGAATTCTTGACAGTAAGATTCCTAATAGTGACGTCGGCCGCTGTTACCCAGACCGAGCGTCCGGTGCGTTCACCGAGAATGATTGCCGAACGGTCCTGAGGACCTTCGAGAGTCAAGGATTTGTCGATGACCAGATTGCCGGAATAACTGCCCGCAGCCAGGCGCACTGTGTCGCCTGGCTGCGCCGAAGCAATCGCGTCCTGCACGCTGTCGCCCGCCGCCACGTGTATGGTGCCGGCGAACAGCGTGCCGGAAAGGCCCAGGCCGACCAGCAGTATGCTGATCGGCGCCAGCCGCTTTCCAAAAGAAGAAGCGAATAGACTCATGTGGCGTTAGGCGGATTTCTTGGGATGAACAAGCATCTGACCCGACATTTCCATGTGCAATGCGTGGCAGAACCATTGGCAATAATACCAATGCACGCCAGGACGGCCGGCCTTGAAGGTGATGGAAGCCGTTGCCTGTGGTCCGATTTCCATGGCAACACCGTGGCCTTCAAGCGTGAACCCGTGGGTCAAGTCCTCGATGATCTCCATGTTTGTAACAACGACAGTGACTTCATCGCCTTCATTGACCTCGAATTTTTGCAGGCTGAACATGGGCGCCACGGCGATCATGTACACGCGCACTTTGTTGCCGTCGCGGATGACGTTGGCCGCGCCTTCCAGCGTAACCTTGTCTTGCTCCGCCATCTTTCTGGCGTCTTCCCACATTGGATCGTCGCGTTTCCATGCGTTCACCGGGTGAACTTTGGAGCGGTGAACCAATAGCATGTCGTGCGGTTCGGCAAAGCTGGGGCCATCATGGACCAGCTTCATTTCGTCGCCGGAAATATCGATCAGTTGATCGTTCTCGGGCTTCAGTGGGCCGACGTTAAGGAAACGATCCTTCGAGAATTTATTAAGCGAAACCAGCCACTTGCCGTCGGCTTCCTTGGTTTCACCCATGGTGGTGTGGTTATGCCCAGGCTGATAGTGAACGTCCAGCTTCTGGATGATGGGATCGACTTTTTCGCCTTTGTAGGCGCGCTTGGCCTTTTCAATGTCCCATTTTACGATCTGGCTATCGATGAACAAGGTCGTGTAGGCATTTCCGCGACCATCGAATGCCGTGTGCAGCGGTCCAAGACCAAGTTGAGGTTCGGCCACCACGCAGTCGCGTGGCTTGATCTTGTCGGCGAACAAGTCGTCAAGCTTACGCACGTCCAGAACGGTAACGGTGGGGGACAGCTTGCCGTTGAGCATGATATGAATGCCGTCGGGCGAGGCATTGCAACCGTGGGGCGAATTGGGCACGGGAATATAACGCGTGTACTTGGAACCATGGCGGCCGTCAAGAACCGGTACGCCGCCCATTTCCTTGAAATCGCCTTTTTTGACGCCTTCTTCGATGGCCTTCAGGTTGAAGACCACGACCCAGTCCTGCTCGTTAGCCGAGATTTCTTGGACTGTTGTGCCTTTTTCCGAGTTGTAGCAAGTGGAAAACGAATACTTGCCCTGGTAGTCGGCATCGCCGTTGTCCAGGTTGCCGTCGACCATGACTTGCCAAGCAACCTTCATGGTGTCGCCATCGAGCGCGGTGTAAACGGCAAAGAAGTTCTTCTTTGGATCATCCATCACCGAACCGTCGTTCACCAGGGGGCGGATATGTTCGCCGTTGGCGAAGACATAGCCGGTGCGCGGGTAACGCTGAGGACGCAGTCCGTGCACGCCCGATACGTTCGGGATTTCTGTGATCTTGTCGGTCTTCATGACATCGCAGCGGATGCGCGCCACGCGATTATTGGCCTTATCGTTGATGAAGATGTAGCGGCCGTCATAGGTCTGGTCGGTGAACGACATGTGCGGGTGGTGCGCATCGCCATTCAGGAAAACGCCGCCCTGGTCCTTCAGGTATTCCTTGGTTTCCGGCGTCATGCCGTCCAGCATGATCTTGCGGCTCTCGTTGGTGCGGCCCCAGCCCGTTGCGCTGCAATGGTTGAATACCGGAATGCGCATGAGTTCGCGCATGGACGGCAAGCCCATGATACGAATTTCGCCCGACTGGCCACCGGAATTGAAAGCGTAGTATTCGTCGAGCTCGCCCGGGCCCACGTGGGCGTTCAGGCCCTTGGCGCCTTTCGGGGCGTCTTTGGCAAGAGCGGGCAAATGAGTGCCGCCCACCAGGCCGGCCGCGCCGGATAGCGCTGCAGTCCCCAGAAAACCGCGGCGGCTCAGCCCGGTTTTATCGGATTTTTGATCAGGCATAAAAACTCCTAAGGTTAGATGGCGCGCACGGCCTTACGGGGTTAGTTGCGCCAGGGTGAAATTACAGCGTTAATTCGATGTAACTATGGGTTCGGGGTCCGGGCCGGGTACGCGCGGCTTTACGGTCGGTGAGCCAGGGATGAAGCGCACGACGGTTTCACCGGGTATGCCGGCGCTGGGCGGTGGGGGCTTGTTGCGCTGCAGTCGCGCATTTTTCTGGATCAGGTGCGGACACTTCTGATCGTGGTGATACAGCATTTGGCAATGCAGGCACTGTATGCACTCGTTGGGGTTGATGTCGCCTTCCGGGTTGATGGCCTGGACGGGGCATTCAATATTGCAACGCTGGCAAGGGTTCCCGCATTCCTTATAGCGACGCAGCCAGTTGAAAACG
>CAZONP010000035.1:0-5502 GCA_964581155.1 uncultured Candidimonas sp.
CGGCCGCTACGGCGAGAATCCGAACCGGTTGCAGCACTATTATCAGTACCAGGTCGTGCTAAAGCCCGCCCCCCAAAATATCCTCGACTTGTACATCGAATCCCTGGTGGCATTGGGCATAGACCCCAAAGTTCATGACATCCGGTTTGTCGAAGACGACTGGGAAAATCCCACGCTCGGCGCCTGGGGACTGGGGTGGGAAGTCTGGCTCAATGGCATGGAAGTCACGCAATTCACCTATTTCCAGCAGGTCGGCGGCCTGGATTGCTACCCGACCACAGGCGAAATCACCTACGGACTGGAACGTTTGGCCATGTACCTGCAGGGCGTGGAAAGCGTATACGACCTGGTATGGACCGACAGCGCGCAAGGAAAAGTGTTTTACCGCGACGTGTTCCACCAGAACGAGGTCGAACAGTCCACATATAACTTCGAGCATGCGTCGGTCACCATGCTGTTCGCGCATTTCAACGACTACGAAGCCGAGGCCAAGCGCCTGATCGACGTGCCATTGGCGCTGCCGGCCTACGAGGCCACGCTTAAGGCGGCGCATACCTTCAATATGCTCGACGCCAGGGGGGCCATCAGTGTCACGGAACGCGCCGCCTATATCGGCCGCATCCGCAATCTGTCGCGCGCCGTGGCGCAGGCCTATTTCGATTCCCGCGAAGCCCTGGGATTTCCTATGCTGGGCAACCGCAACACCACAGAGGCCGCGTGATGACATCAGCCACACTCACATCAATGCGCCCCCTGCTCATCGAACTGCTTACCGAAGAACTTCCGCCCAAGGCGCTGGATCAGTTAGGGAGCGCCTTCGCCGAAGGGGTTCGCAAGACACTGGACCAACGCGGCTTGCTTGCGCCCAACTGCACTTGCGTCGATTACGCGACGCCGCGCCGCCTGGCCGTTACCTTGAGCGCGGTGCTGGGGCAAGCGCCTGAACAGGCATACACCGAAAAACTCATGCCGGCCAAGATCGGCCTGACGGAATCGGGCGACATAAGCCCCGCCCTGGCCAAGAAATTGGCCGCCAAGGGTCTAGCCCACTTGGCAACCGCCGACCTGACGCGCGAATCCGACGGCAAGCAGGACTATTTATACGCCACAGGTGTCGCACCCGGCGCTCTGCTGGCAGATGCCTTGCAGGAAGCGCTCGACTACGCCATTTCGCACTTGCCCATTCCCAAGGTCATGCGGTATCAGCTGGCCGATGGCGTAAGCAGCGTCCGGTTCGTGCGCCCGGCCCACGGGCTGATCTGTCTATGGGGCCAGGAAGTCATCAATGTGCAAGCCCTTGGTTTGCACGCCGGCTCAAGCACCCTGGGCCACCGATTCATGGCGGATCACGCCATCGCCATCTCATCGGCCGACACCTACGAAGCGCAGATGCTGGAAGCGGGCAAGGTTATTGCGTCGTTCAAGAAGCGGCGCAGTGCCATCAGCGGCCAGCTACAGGAAAAATCGCAGGCAATGGGCGTGACCATAGGCGAAGACCCGGCCGTCACCGCCCTGCTCGACGAGGTCACCGCACTGGTTGAACACCCCACCGTGTATGTAGGCGAGTTCGATCCGGAATTCCTGCAGGTGCCGCCGGAGTGCCTGATTCTGACCATGCGTTTGAATCAAAAGTACTTTCCGCTGTTCCAACCCGGCAACGGCAAGCTTACGCATCGCTTTCTCATCGTCAGCAACATGGAAGTGGACGACGCCAGCCATATTATTGAAGGCAACCAGCGGGTTGTACGTCCGCGCCTGGCCGACGCTCAGTTTTTCTTCCAGACGGATCGCAAGACGCTGCTGGCGGACCGCGTGGCCGGGCTGGCGACCAGTGTGTATCACAACAAACTGGGGTCGCAGTTGCAGCGCGCTCAACGCGTGCGCACAGTGGCCCGTTTTCTTGCCACCCAACTGTCTGCCGACGTGGCGCATGCTGACCGAGCCGCTTTGCTGGCCAAGGCCGACCTGGCGTCCAACATGGTCGGCGAATTTCCGGAATTGCAAGGCATCATGGGCGCCTACTACGCAGCGGGCGACGGCGAAGCCCCCGACGTGGTGCTTGCCCTGAAAGAACAATATCGCATACGTCTGGACACCCCCGTCGACGCCTCTACGCTCACGGCCGCCATCCTGTTTATTGCAGACCGTGTGGAAACGCTGGTCGGCATATGGGGCATAGGCCTGGTGCCCACGGGCGAGCGTGACCCTTATGGGCTGCGCCGCGCGGCCCTAGGGCTTATCAGTGCGTTCGAGCAGCTTCAGTCGGGTTCCTATCTGCCTATCGACGACAGCTCAAGACTAAACCTTGCGGATATCCTTGCCTTGTCGGCCAGTACCTTCGATACCGGCGTGTTGTCCATCACTACCATTCAGGAAGTCCAGGCTTTCGTGTACGAGCGCTATCGCAATTTGCTCAATCACGACTTCGACCGCAATGTCGTCGATGCCGTCATTAGCCTTGAACCGCCATTGCATCAGGTGCAAGCCCGCATACAGGCATGCGCCGCCTTTGCCGGCATGCCGGAAGCGCAAAGCCTGGCCGCAGCAAACAAGCGCATTGCGAATCTGTTGAAAAAGGCTGACACCGCTATCATTGCCACCAATGCCGCCATGTTGACCGAACCCGCCGAGCAGGCATTGGCGGCGGCCATCACGGCGCTCAAGCCGCAGGCGCTTGCCCAGTTCGCAACCGGCGATTTCGAAGGCAGCCTGACGACCATGGCCAAGGCAAAACCCGCGGTCGACGCCTTCTTCAACGACATTATGATCATGGCGGATGACCCTGCCGTTCGAGCCAATCGGCTGGCGTTGCTGTCCGACCTGCACCAGGCCATGAACCAGGTAGCCGATATCTCGGGGTTGGCGCAATGAAACTGGCCATCCTTGACCGGGACGGCGTGATTAACCAGGATAGCCCCGCGTTCATCAAAAGTCCCGACGAATGGATACCGATACCTGGCAGCCTGGACGCAATCGCACGGCTGTCGCGGGCCAGTTGGCGCGTCGTCATCGCAAGCAACCAGTCGGGCATTGCACGCGGTCTGTTCAGTGTGAACGATCTGAACGCCATACATGGCAAAATGCGCCGCGAACTTGCCCAAGCCGGCGGCGTCATCGACGCCATTTTCGTATGCCCGCACGGCCCCGACGATGGCTGCGCATGTCGCAAGCCGCTAAAGGGCATGTTCCTGGACATCGCACGACGCTATGACATCGATCTCAAGAATATCCCGGCCATCGGCGATTCACTGCGCGACTTGCAGGCAGCCAACGAGGCGGGTTGCGCGCCGTGGCTGGTGCTGACCGGCAATGGCCAAAAAACCTGGGACAAAGGCGATTTGCCCGGTGGAACACAGGTGCGCGACAACCTTGCGGCGGTCGTCGATTCGTTACTCTCCAAGGAATAAACATGGCAGTATTGCGGGCAACGCTTTACCAGATTTTTCTGATCATCACCCTTATTCCCTATGGGCTCATCAGCATCTTGTGCGCGCCACTGCCATTGCACTGGCGCTACCGCATCACCACCGGATGGCCGCGCCTGGGCGTGTGGGGCGCGAAAGTCATTCTTGGTATCCGCTGGCAGATCAAGGGCGCAGAGAACCTTCCCGATCGACCGGCCGTCATGCTGGCCAAACACCAGTCCGCATGGGAAACCATGTTCATCATTGGCCATATGCCGCGTGATATGTGCTTTGTGTACAAACGCGAACTCAATCGCATTCCCTTCTTCGGATGGGGCCTGGCGCTATTGCGCATGATCCCCATTGACCGCGCCAAGAGCAGGGACGCCTTTGAGCAAGTCGTGCGCATAGGCCAGGAAAGACTCAACGAGGGCCGTTGGCCCATCCTGTTTCCGGAAGGCACGCGCATGCTGCCGGGCCAGACGGGCCGCTACAAAATGGGTGGCGCCTTGCTGGCGACCCGCACGGGAAGTCCGGTCATTCCAGTCGCCCATAATGCCGGCGAATGCTGGCAGCGTAATGCCTTCATCAAGAAACCGGGCCTTATCACTGTCTCGATCGGCCCGCTCATCCAGACCGAAGGACTGTCCGCCCCTGCGGTCAACCGCAAAGTGCAGGAATGGATCGAAGCGGAAATGCGCGTTCTCAACCCCGAGCGATATGGGTCCGACTGATCAGCTGGATTTGTTTTCGGAAGTGACGGATGTATCGCAGGTGCCGGCTCCGTCATCGCGGCCATACGCGGTACCGCAATCGCCCCGTGCGCCCGACCCCATCGTCGTTACGCAATGTCCGCCCGCACTGCCGCTGAATGCGCGTTGGCGAGAAGTGCGCGCACCGCAACAAACCATAGGATTCGTCCTGCAGCGCTCCCGTCGCAAGAGCATAGGCCTGACCATCAACGATGACGGGCTGCAAATACGTGCACCGCACTGGGTAACGCTTGGTCAGATCGACGCCACGGTAATCGACAAGTCGGCATGGATCCTGAGCAAGCTCCGGTTGCGCCAGGCGCGCCAGCAACACCTGGCCACGGCCGATACCTTATGGCAACACGGAGGCGCCGTTCCCTACTTGGGCACCCACATTACGCTATACCTGGACGGCGGCTTGAAGACCGCGCAATTCAACGGCGAACCCTTCGGCCCGGGCCCCGGCGACTTGTTGTGTCTTGCCCTGCCTGCGGATGCCGACCGCGTACGTGTGCGCGATGCCGTGCATGCGTGGCTGCAGCATCAGGCTGCGGCGTGGTTCGAACGGCGGCTAAGCCATTTTCTGGAAGCAAGCCAGTTGAGCATACGGCGCTGGCGGCTGTCGTCGGCGGGTGGCCGCTGGGGTTCATGCAGCAGCGACGGCAATATTATGTTGAACTGGCGGCTTATCCACTTCAAGCACGATATCATCGACTATGTGATCGCGCATGAAATTGCGCACTTGCGGCAGATGAATCACAGCAAGGCGTTCTGGCAGGAAGTCGGACGCATTCTTCCCGGCTTCGAGGCGTCGCGCAATGCCTTGCGGCAACACGACCCCGGTTCGTTGCCGCTGATCTGACCTCCTCTCAGCCAATTCACCGGCATCCTACATCAAGGAGATATTGATGCGTTTACTACATACCATGCTGCGCGTGGGCGACCTGGACAGGTCATTGCTGTTTTATACAGATGTGCTCGGCATGAAGCTGCTGCGGCGCAATGATTACCCGGATGGCAAGTTCACGCTGGCCTTCGTCGGCTACCAGGACGAAAGCGAAGGCGCCGTCATTGAACTGACGCACAATTGGGACACCAGCGCTTACGACCTTGGAAACGGCTATGGCCATATTGCGCTGGAAGTCGACGACGCATACGACGCCTGCGCCAAGATAAAAGAGCGGGGCGGAAACGTTACGCGCGAGGCCGGTCCCATGAAGCACGGCAAGACCGTCATTGCCTTCGTCGAAGACCCCGATGGCTACAAGATAGAGCTAATACAGCGCTCGGGGCGCGGCGACTAATAGGACGGCGTATCGTCAGCGGGCGTATCGTCGGGCGGCGTA
>CAZONP010000035.1:5602-16532 GCA_964581155.1 uncultured Candidimonas sp.
GGCGTATCGTCAGCGGGCGTATCGTCGGGCGGCGTACGCGCAAATTCGTCCGGCGCGAAATCGTCCACGTTCACCACTGCGGCCACCGCGACCTCGACCGACTCCAGCAATTCAGCCTGAGCGTCGGTAATGGCCCCGCTGGCATGAGCCACCCGCCAATCGGCAAGGCCGGCATGCTTGATGCGATCGAGCAAGGGCTGCGCCTGGGCCACCAGCCCGAACGCGCGCTCCAGCTGTTCGACTCCCGGGCTGTCATGCCCTTCCCATACCGCGCCCACCAGTCGGTCGCGCGCGTCCGACGGCTCAAGAAGAATATTGGCGCACAACGCCGTGGTGGCGTCCGATGGCGGGTTCGCGCGCATGCCAGGGGCAAGCAATAGCGCCCTGACCACCCACGCGGCGCTACGCGACGGCAAATTCGACAAGACGTCGTCGATACGTTTTTCGATGGTGAAAAAAGCCTGCTCGGCACACCACTTGACCAGAGGAAGGTCCGCCTCGTGGCGGCCTTCGTCTTGCCAGCGCCGCAGAACGGCAGTCAGCAAGTAAAGCTCGGCAAGGATATCGCCCAGCCGGCCGGAGAGCATTTCCTTACGCTTGAGCGAGCCGCCCAGCGTGAACAGGGCTACTTCGGATACGAGGGCGAATGCGGCGGCATAACGATGCAGGCCGCGATAGTATGGTGCCGCCCCGGCGGCAATGCGCGGCGCACCGGCGAAGCGGCCGCCCGTCCAGGCATGGCCTGCGGCCCGCAGCGCGTTCCTGGTGCTGTGGGCAAGATGCTTCCACACGACAGCGTCGAATGCATCTTCGCCGGCTGTCTGGTCGCTATTGCCCAGCGCGGCGACCTCCTGCATAAGATACGGGTGCGCGCGTATTGCGCCCTGCCCAAAGACAATAAGGCTACGTGTCAGAATATTGGCGCCCTCTACGGTGATCGCAACAGGCAATGCGCGGTACAAATTGCCAAGATAGTTGCTTGGCCCGTCGATCACAGCCTTGCCGGCGTGAACGTCCATGGCGTCGTTCACCGATTCCCGCATGCGCTCGGTGGCATGCAGCTTCATGATGGCCGACACGACCGCCGGTTTGTACCCTAGTGCAAGACCTGCACAGGTAAAGCGGCGCGCCGCTTCCACAAGGTAGGCATTGCCGGCCATGCGGCCGAGCTTTTCCTGGACGCCTTCGAATTTCCCAATGGAAATGCCGAACTGCTCGCGCACCCTGGCGTAGGCGCCCGACGTATGCGCCGAGAACACGCAGGCGGCAGCGGACAGCGACGGCAGCGAAATGCCGCGCCCGGCCGCCAGCGCGCTCATCAGCATTTGCCAGCCTTGCCCCGCTTGCTGCAGGCCACCGATCAGGGCGTCGACGGGCACGAAGACATCCTTGCCCTCGGTTGGGCCGTTGAGAAACGCCTGCATGGCAGGCAAATGGCGCCGACCCGTCGTGACGCCGGGTAAATTTGTAGGGACCAACGCTACCGAGATCCCCAGTTCGGGCTTTATGCCCAATAGGCCTTCGGGATCGGACAATTTGAACGCAAGCCCTAGAACCGTGGCCACCGGGCTTAATGTGATGTAGCGCTTGTTCCAGTTCAGAAGAATGCCCAGGGTTTCCACGCCATTGACATCCCGCTTGCAGATGACGCCCGTGTCCGTCATGGCTGCGGCGTCTGATCCGGCTTCCGGACTGGTCAGGCCGAAGCATGGAATTTCCTGGCCGCTTGCAAGCCGTGGCAGCCAATATTGGCGTTGCTCTTGCGTGCCGAACTGCAGGAGCAATTCACCAGGCCCCAGCGAATTTGGGACCATGACAGTAACGCCGGCCGTCACCGAGCGCACCGACAACTGACGCACGACCTCCGAATGGGCATAGGCCGAAAATCCAAGTCCGCCGTATTCTCTGGGAATGATCATGCCGAAAAAGCCATTGTCTTTGAGGAAGCTCCAGACGTCGGGGGGCAGATCGAAACGGCGCCAGGAAATGTCCCAGTCGTTGAGCATGCGGCACACTTGGGCCACCGGGCCATCGATAAAGGCGCGCTCTTGCGGCGTTAGCGATACGGGCTTGACATGGACCAAGGTGTCCCAGTCGGGCTTGCCGCAAAAGAGCTGGGCATCCCACCAGACGTCGCCCGCCTCGATTGCCTGCCGCTCAGTCTCGGACAAGTGCGGCACGGCATTGCGCGCCGTGCGGTACAGGGGCTCGGTAAGCCACTTCCTGCGCCAGGCTCTCCAGTTCATGATCTTCCCTTTTTGCGTCTGCTTATATTGATTAAGCATTATCTACTGAAAGCACCAATGGTGGCCAGAAAGCCGCCATACTCTGCGACAATCTGCTCCTGCACCTAAACCGTTATTGTGATGTCTCATGCTTAACACCCTTTGGCTTGCTTTCTTTATCGTAGCGGCGATTTCCGGCCTGTACCAATGGATCGCCCTGGACGACGCAGCGGTTTTTTCCCGCCTGGTATTAAGCCTGTTCAATATGGCGGAGCTCTCGGTCCAGTTAATGGTGTTGCTGTTTGGCACGTTGACGCTATGGCTGGGATTCCTGCGCATCGCCGAGGCCGCAGGTCTGATCGAGCGCTTGGGACGCCTGCTTGGCCCCTTGTTTCAGCGTCTTATGCCCGGCGTGCCGGCGGGCCATCCGGCTTTGGGCTTGATCACCCTGAATTTCGCGGCGAACGGGATAGGGCTGGATAACGCGGCAACGCCTATAGGCCTGCGTGCCATGCGCGAGCTTCAGACACTGAATCCGGATCCAAAATCAGCCACCAACGCCCAAATTCTCTTCCTCGTGTTGAATTCGTCTTCTCTTACCGTGCTGCCGGTGACCATATTCATGTATCGCGCCCAGCAGGGCGCACCGGATCCTACGCTGGTCTTCCTGCCTATCCTGCTGGCAACAACGGCCTCGTCCCTGGTCGGCCTGCTTGCCGTTGGCCTCATACAGCGGCTGCGACTTTATGATCCCATTGTGCTGGCCTGGTTCGGTGGACTCGCCCTGCTTCTGGGCGGCTTGATGGCCACTCTAGCCACCTTAAGCAGCGCAGCCATAGCGTCGACGTCGTCCCTGATGGGCAATCTTGCGTTGTTCAGCATCATTATCAGTTTTCTGCTTGCGGGCGCGCACAAGAAAATCCCCGTGTACGAGTGCTTTATTGAAGGTGCAAAGGAAGGTTTCGACATCTCGAAGAGCCTGTTGCCTTACCTGGTGGCCATGCTCTGCGCCATCGGTGTATTAAGGGCATCGGGCGCGCTCGACGCGTTGCTGGATGCGATCCGCTGGTCGGTGCACGCCATGGGAATGGACGGACGCTTTGTCGACGCCATGCCCACGGCGCTCGTCAAGCCGTTCTCGGGCAGCGCGGCGCGCGCCATGATGATCGAAACCATGCAGCACTTCGGGGTCGACAGTTTTCCGGCCTTGTTGGCGGCAACCGTGCAAGGAAGCACCGAAACCACGTTCTACGTGCTGGCGGTGTATTTCGGCGCCGTAGGCATACAACGGGCGCGCCACGCCGTAGGCTGCGCCCTGCTGGCCGATGCGGCCGGCGTGCTGGCGTCCATTGGGGTGTGCTATTGGTTCTTTGGCTAAACCGGCCGACCCGCCCGTGCCCCTGTGGCTCAGACCGGGCGTCCCGGCATCATGCCTTGAGGGCGCCGGCGGCCAACAGACTGTCGGCAAGGGCGATGAACTGTGTCACCGAAAGCTCTTCGGCCCGAGCCGTGGCCGGTATGCCCAACCCATCCCAGTCAATGACCGGGGCCCAATCGTGCAGGGATCGGCGCAGCATTTTGCGCCGCTGCGAAAACGCCTTGGCCACCAGCGCCTCGAAGGCGGCATGACTTTGTGGTTGAGGGCGGGAGGCCGGCAAGGGAATCATGCGCACCACCGCCGAAATGACGCGCGGTGGCGGATCGAATGCTTCCGGCGGAACATCGAACAGCTTATTCATGCTGTAACGAGCCTGCAGCATAACGGACAAGCGGCCAAAATCCTTGGAACCGGGACTGGCCACCATGCGGTCTATCACCTCGCGCTGCAGCATGAAATGCTGGTCGCGGACGTGCTCGGCGTATGGCAACAAATGAAACAGCAGCGGGCTGGAGATGTTGTACGGCAGATTGCCGACGATACGCAGATCGGTGCCCAGTGCGGAAAAATCCACAGTCAAGGCATCTGCCTGCACCACAGAGAGCCGGTCTTTGGGGTACTGATGGCTTAGCCGATCGGCCAGATCACGATCCAGCTCAATGACAGTCAGGCGATCCAGCGCCTGCATCAAGGGCTTGGTAAGCGCGGACAAGCCTGGACCGATTTCGATGACCGCATCATTGCGTTGTGGGTCGATACCACCCACGATTCCGTGGATTATTCCTTCGTCGACGAGGAAATGCTGCCCGAAACGCTTACGTGCCTGATGAGCCATAGGGTTAACGGCGATTCCGGTTCGATTGAGGATCCAGGCGGTTGTCGACATACGCTTGACCACGCAATTGGCTTAGCCAGTCTTCAAATGCCGGTTCCACGCGACGCTGGAACAGGGTTTGGCGCGCCTGCATCCGCCTGAACTCGTTTTCCATATTCTTGGTACGTCGATCGATAACCTGGATCAGATGCCAACCGAACTGCGACTTGATGGGAAAACTGATTTGCTCGGGCTGGAGTTCATTCATGGCCTTCTCGAACGCCGGCACGGTTTCGCCGGGGGTAAGCCAACCCAGATCACCGCCTTGCGGCGCCGAAACGTCTTCCGAATAACGCTTGGCCATATCCTCAAACTTGTCGGTGCCGTTGACCAGGCGCTCACGCAACTGATTCAACCGCTCCTGGGCTTTGTCGTCGGACATGACCTTCGTGCTCTTGATGAGAATATGGCGCGCGTGCGTTTGAGTCACCATCATGGGACCCTGTTCTTGCGGCGCTGCATTTTGCGCGGACGGCGATGCCTGCGCCTGAGCGGGAGGACGCTGCCCGCCCGTCGGCTGCCCACGCGTCAAAACCTTCAGGATATGAAACCCGTTGCCGCTTTGAATGATGCCACTCACGTCCCCGGTCTTCAGATCGTTGGTTGCCTGCAGGAACAGATCAGGCCAGCCTTCGGCGGGCCGCACGCCCATTTCGCCACCCTCGAGAGCCTTGGGGCCGTCGGACGATGCCGCCGCCACACCAGCGAAATCCGCGCCGCCACGCACGCGCGCCAACAGGGATTCCGCTTTCTTGCGCAATTCCTGGACACGCGCGGACGACGAACCTTCTGGTATGGCCACAAGAATTTGTGCCAGCCCCAGAACTTGCGGACCGCTTTGCTGGACCGGCGCGCTAGCCTGGGCCTGCGGCTGTTGCTGTCCCTGGAAGGACTGCTGGCCCGCCCGGGGCTGGTTTGCCTGGTTCTTCAGGAACGCATCGATGTCGGCATCGGAGACGACGATAGTGCTATCAACGGCCCGTTGACGCAACATGTCCATGCGCACTTCCTGTTGCAGGTTCTTCAGGTAGCGGTCCCACGGCACACCGGATTTTTCGATTTCCTGACGCAGGCGCTCCACACTTATTTGATTGCGTTGGGCAATGGACTGGACCGCTTGTTCGGTTTGTGCATCGGTAACCTTGATGCCCAGGCGTTCAGCTTCCTGGCGTTCCAGTTCTTCAGAGATCATCCGCTGCAGCACTTGTTTTTGCAAAGCGCTGTAGTCAGGCACCGGAATATTCTGGCGTTTCAACTGATCCTGCGCAAAGCGTGTTTCGGCATTGACCTGTTGCAGAGTGATGACCTTCTGATTCACCACGGCGGCGATGCCGTCAACAAATTGCTGCGACTGTTGCGTGGGGGCCGCAGGGGCCACTTGCACAGCAGACCCGGCTGCGGGTGCGGCGGCCGCCATCGCGGTGGCTGGCAGTGCCACGCCCAGCACGGGGATCAAGACGGACGCAAGCCGGCGCTTAGCATGCAGACTACGCATTATTCATACCTCTCGAAGATAGTTTTTTCGGGTACTGGTGGAGTAATGGATCGATAGCCCGCTATTCGCTCGCTTAGCAAGCGCATGGGGTCGGTGCCGAGGGAACCCAGCCCGGACAATTCGAGCTGGAAGAACATGGCGGTGTTGACATCCTCTTTGGACACGGCATAGCGTTGCATGACAACGCGCCCTACCCAGCAGCAGTCGCCTTTGTACTCCAGGCCGATTATGGACTGGGTATTGCGTTTTTCCTGCAAGGAGTAATCGTAGCGGCCCATGGCGTATAACTTGCTGGTGATCGGCCATTGGCCGGCAAAGCTGATTTGCTCTCGCGTGCGATCGTTTAACGGATCGATCTGGAACGTGGGGTCGGCAAAGGCGCGCGGATCGCGTTCATAGCGGTATGACGCCGACAAGGTGGTAAGCCGCTTGGGTTCCCAGCGGAAGCCCGCCGTCATCCGGTTGCGGTCGCGTGATTCAGGGTTGAACTGTGCATCGAAACGCACATTCAGCGTGTCGGTCAAGGCGGCGTTGGCCCCGACCAGGTAATCCGACTTGCGATCGGTACGGGTCGTGTCATTCTTATAAAGGCGTACGCGTTGGTCCGAGAAATAAATTCGCTGCGCGACAGACAACGATAGACGCTGAAAGCCGCTGTCGGCATCAAGCCAACGACTGGTCAGGCCAACGGTTACCTGATTGGCTTCCGCAATACGGTCCCATCCGCCACTGAATATATTCTCGTCGAAGGCCTGCGAGAAGTTGAACGAGGCAATACCCGTATCGTAGACGGGCAAACTGGATTGGTCGCGATACGGCACGTTCAGATAATAAAGCCGCGGTTCAAGGGTCTGGATGGCGTCATTGCCGAACAATGTGGCGTCGCGCTCGAACGTCATGCCGGAATCGACCGACATGATCGGCACAACCCTTGATTCACTGTTTGGCGGCCTGCCGCCGCCCACGAAGCTCGGTGAGGTGTAGCCGTTCCATTGGGTACTGTACTGGCTCATGTGCACGCCGACTTTGGGCGTTACATACCACCCCGCGCGCACGATCGGGTACGCGGCAGACGTATACGAGGTATAGCGCGTGCCATCGTAATACTGGTAAGGCTGTTGCTGGTTGAAGCCAGCCAAGCCGGGATGCGAACCAAACTTGAACTTCGGCATGCTGAATTCGGTGGCGTAGTTGTCGGACTCCACATCGAAGCCGCCCCAGTTGTAGCGGGCGCCACGCACGTACAGCTCAGGCAGTTTATCGTGCTGCGGACGCAAATAGGTTCCCGTGCGGTCTTGCAGGGTCTGGTATTTGTGGGCATAAAGCGATGCGCTGAAGTACTTGTCGTGCCAGCTAAGCCCCGCTGAACTGGGCAAATAGGTGTAGCTGGCCTCATTGATTCCGAACGATGAAAAATCACGGAAATAGTCATCGTCGGACACGCGGCGTATATCGAACGATGCATTCACGCCGCCGCCCAAGCTATGCCCATGCTGCGCAGCATAATACCAGCGCTTGCGGTCGGCCATCTTGTCGTTGCCAAGATAGGTTCCGTACACTTGGCCGCTGTAGTTCCTGCCGAGATAGCGAAATTCGCCGCCTAATTGCGTGCCGCGCTTGGCCATGTACCGAGGGATCAGTGTGGCGTCGTAATTGGGTGCAATATTGAAGTAGTACGGCACCGACAGTTCAAAACCGCCGGCGCTGGATGTACCGTAGGTGGGCAGCAAAAATCCTGACTTGCGCTCCTTGCGTATGGGAAAGCTCAGGTAGGGCGAATACAGTATGGGCACGCCCTTGAAGAACAGCCGGCCATGACGCGCCACTCCCTCGTTTTCGTCGAAGTGCAGGTCCACTCGCGATGATTTTATGTACCAGGACGGATCCGGGCAAGGACAGCCCGAATACGTCACATCGTTCAGCCGCATATGATCGCGGCTAAGAATGTCGGCCTTCGAGGCCGTGCCAGCGCCCCCCGTTGCACCCAACCAAAAATTCGGGTCGTTCACTTCGCCGGTTTCGCTATTGACGTTGTAGTCGATGGACGGACCCACAACGGTGCTGGCCTCGCGCATGATCAGGCCATTGCCGCGCACGCGCGCCTGGCCCGTTGACCGTTGATAATCGATGCGGTCGCCCTTGACCACCGAATCTATTCGACGCACCTCGGCCGATCCGGTAAGAATTACCAGCCCTTCCTCGTCGGACTCCATCTTGTCGCCGATCAGGAAGGACGTGATCTCGTTGTCGTCTACATTGTTGTGAATGCGCAGTTCGGGTGCGACCACGAGCTCCGGCAAAGCCGGCTGGGCATTGCCATTGACGGCGGACGGCTGTGCCTGAACCGCCTGCACGCTACCCAGAGCCAAGAGAATTGTCCACCAAACCAAACGCACGAGTTATTTGTCCCTGAAAAAAACTGACTATATTTTGGCACAACTGCCGACCCGTAATGATTGGCGACCCGGTATTATAGAGAAGCCCGCCCGCGTGTGGTCAATGCAGTGCCACCGATTTATACACAACTTATTTAATTTCCATGGAACCGACTTTGAACCCCAGCGCTGATTCCCGTTACTCGACCCTGAAAAACTGGTTGGCAAGCATTGCCCACATTGGCCGACTCGACTTGAATACGCTTGAGCCGGCCTCGAGCGATGCCAGTTTTCGACAGTATTATCGCCTGTCCACGGCCACGGGTACCGCCATCGTAATGGATGCGCCTCCGGCGCAAGAGGACTGCCGTCCTTTCGTGCACGTAACCGGCCTGCTGGCACAGGCGGGCGTTATTGTCCCGACGATACTTGCACAGAACATCGAACAGGGGTTCTTGCTGCTCTCCGATCTTGGAAAACAAACGTTTTACCAAGCCATACAGGAAGGTCTGGACGACGCGCGCCTGCAAAGGCTTTACCGTGGAGCAATCGCCAGCCTGGTACGCATGCAGCAGGGCAGTACGCAAGGGCTGCCATCCTTCGATACGACACACCTTGGTCAGGAACTTGGCATATTCACGCAATGGTACGCCCAGACGCACTGCCAAGCCGTCTTGACCGAGGCGGAACAAAACACCCTGAAGAGCACGTTTGCTACCTTGGTACAAGACAATGCTGGTCAACCCAGCGTCCTGGTTCACCGTGACTACCACTCGCCCAATCTCATGGTCGGCGCCGACGACGGCCAGCCCGGCGTTATCGACTACCAGGACGCGGTGGCAGGTCCGCTTAGCTACGACATCGCGTCGCTCGTCATGGATGCCCGCAGCACTTGGGAAGAAGCTCAGCAGCTCGATTGGGCGATCCGATACTGGGAGGCTGCGCGCGCGGCCGGCCTGCCGGTGCCCGGAGATTTCGCCGACTTCCACCGAGCCTACGAGTGGATGGGGCTGCAACGCAATCTTCGCATCCTGGGCGTGTTCGCCCGGCTTTCGCATCGCGACAGCAAACATCACTACCTGGACCATATTCCACGAGTCAATGCCTACGTTCGGCAAGTGGCATCGCGCTATGGCGTCTTCCGCCCCATGCTGCGCATACTGGATCGACTCGATAACGTCCAGGTCACCACCGGGTACACGTTCTGATGCGCGCCATGATTCTGGCTGCGGGGCGCGGCGAGCGCATGCGCCCCCTGACAGACACCACGCCCAAGCCCTTGCTTCAGGCCGGCGGCAAGACGCTCATTGGATGGCATCTGGAACGCCTGGCTTGCGCGGGGATCACCGACATCATCATCAATCACGCCTGGCTTGGCTCCCAGATCGAAGCCAGTTTGGGCGACGGCAGCCGCTACGGCGTGCGCCTTGCCTACTCGGCCGAACCCTGCGCGCTTGAAACCGCCGGCGGCATTGCGCAGGCGCTGGACTTCTTCCAGGACCAGCCGTTCCTGGTCGTCAATGGCGATGTTTGGTGCGACTGGAATCCTGCACGGGCAGATGAAGTGGCGGGGCTATTGTCCGCCTCCCAACATCAAGCGTGGCTATTGCTGGTCGACAACCCGGCGCATCATGCGCAGGGGGACTTCCGGCTGCACGCCGACGGCCTGGTAACCGATGTGGGCATGCCCTCGGCCACCACAGACTCTGCCGCTCGAAGGACAGACGCTGCCGTTCCAGGGGCAGGCTCTGCCGCTCGAAGCCTCACCTTCTCGGGCATAGGGATCTATCATCCAGCGCTTTTCACCCATATACAGCGCGGCCAGGCGGCACCGCTGGCCCCAGTGTTACGCCAGGCAATGGCCGGCCGGCAAGTGCTCGGGGCCAGGCACGATGGTCAATGGGTGGACGTGGGGACGCCGGAGCGCTTGGCCGCCCTTGACCAGGCGCTCAGTCTTCGCAATGACACGTCGAAGCATGCATGACAATTCCAAGCGTGCATGACACGTCGCAGCGTTCATGACACGTCGCAGCGTTCATGACACGTCGCAGCGTTCATGACACGTCGCGGGTGGGGACCATGGCGATGGCCGGTCCCTCGGCCTGCTCGGCGCCCTGCGCGCCTCGCCCGCGTCGCCTCGCTCCTCCGCCCATTCGGGCTGCGTTCGCTTCCGGCTCGCTGCGGCCTCGAAGCCCATCCATCGCCATGGCCCCCACCCGCGCCTGCGTTGCGATGTATTGAAGCGATGTGGTGACGGGCAGCGTGCTTGGCCTTCTAGCGTCCTGTCAGTTGGCTGAAGAAGCAGCGCATACGCTCGCGCCCTCAGGCCCGCCTGCCGGGCCTTCGTTCGCATCGGAGCTTGGCATGCCACGCGTATTTTGCCGGCGTAGGCTGGCGCTGATCGTTGGGCTCGTGAGTGCGCCTGAACTGCTGGCCGAGACCGCATTGCCGGCACTTCCCGGACGCATAGGCGGTGCCGCAGGAAGCCGCCAGCGCCGGCATACGCATCGTCCCTGAACCACGATGCAAGGCGCCGGTGGCGGGGGCTGGGTGGGCGACAGGTACGGGCGCGCCGCGTGGCGT
>CAZONP010000036.1:0-16481 GCA_964581155.1 uncultured Candidimonas sp.
GATCACGGCGAAGCCCGCACGGTTATTGTCGATACGGAATTCGCGCCGGTAATGACCAAGGCGCTGGCCATGCGCACGTCCACCCAGCCCATCCATGTCATCAGTGTCTCCGACCCTCTCTATACAGGTCCGGCACAATCTATAGGCGTGATCGACTATGAAGATTTCATCGCCGCCGGCGATCCGCAATTTGCATGGGAATTGCCTGAAAATGAATGGGACGCCATCGCCTTGAATTACACCAGCGGCACCACGGGCAACCCCAAGGGGGTGGTCTACCACCACCGCGGCGCCACCCAGGCGGCCATTTCCAATATCTTGGAATGGGACATGCCCAAGCACGCGGTCTACCTCTGGACTTTACCCATGTTCCATTGCAATGGCTGGTGTTTCCCATGGGCAGTTGCGGCGCGGGCAGGCGTCAATGTCTGTCTGCGCCGCGTGGAAGCGCAGGCCGTTTTCGACGCCATCCGCGAGCATGGCGTCGACCATTACTGCGGCGCACCTATCGTGCATAGCCTGTTGGTGAATGCGCCGGCCAGCATGAAAGAGGGCGTGCCCCCGGGCGTCAAGGCCATGGTTGCCGGCGCCGCTCCCCCGGCCTCTATGATCGAGGGCATGGAGCGCCTGGGCTTCGACCTTTTGCATGTCTACGGCCTGACCGAAACCTATGGCCCCGCCACGGTCTGCCCCAAGCACGACAGCTGGAACGATCTCGACATTGGTGAACGCGCCCGCCTGAATGCGCGCCAAGGCGTCAGCTACCATCTGCAGCGCGAAGCAACCGTCATGGATCCCGCCACCATGCAGCCCGTCCCGGCGGACGGCGTCACCATGGGCGAGATCATGTTCCGCGGCAATATGGCCATGAAGGGCTACCTGAAGAATCCGCAGGCAACCCAAGACGCCCTGGCCGGCGGCTGGTTCCACAGCGGCGACCTGGCCGTCATGGATCCGGACGGGTACATAAAGATCAAGGACCGCAGCAAAGACATTATTATTTCGGGCGGTGAAAATATTTCGTCGATTGAAGTCGAAGACATTCTGTACCGCCATCCCGACGTATTGGCCGCCGCCGTCGTGGCCCGTTCCGATAGCCGCTGGGGCGAAACGCCATGCGCGTTCGTGGAATTGAAAGAAGGGTCGGAAGTCACGGCCGAAGCCATCATTGCGCACTGCAAACAGCACTTGGCGGGATTCAAGGTGCCGCGCAATGTCGTCTTCTGCGAACTGCCGAAAACGTCCACCGGCAAGATCCAGAAGTTCGAGCTACGCAAGCTGGCCGAAGCGCTCGAAACGGTCGCCAGCTAGCCGTCTGTGGCTGTCGGCGCACAAGAACGTCGACTACAATTGCCTTTGTTTTTCTGGAATATTCAGCATGCCAACCTTTGATGTCGTCTCCGAAGTCGATAAACACGAACTCAGCAATGCCGTGGATCAGGCCAGCCGCGAACTGGCGACGCGCTTCGATTTCAAGGGCAGCGACGCCCGTTTCGAACTCGACGGATACGTCGTTACCCAGTCCGCATCCAGCGTATTTCAGTTAAACCAAATGCTCGATATCTTGCGCGGGCGTCTATCGGCGCGCGGTATCGATGTGCGCTGCCTGGACGTAGCCAGTCCTCTGGAGAACCTGGGCGGCGCGCGCCAGAAAATTACGATCAAGCAGGGCATTGAGCAGGCAATTTCCAAGAAGCTCATTGCCGCGCTTAAAAGCAATAAGATGAAGGTTGAGGCCCAGATCAACGGCGAAAAGCTGCGCATTAGCGGCAAGAAGCGCGACGACCTCCAGGCGGCCATTGCCTTGCTGCGCAAGACCGATGTTGAACTGCCGCTCCAATTCGAGAATTTCCGCGACTAAAATTTTCGCGACTAAAGCAGGCAAGCCAGGGCGCCGGCAAACGGCGCCCTAATGCTTCAGCCGGTACCCCGTCTTGAAGATGGCGTACACAATACCCACGCACGCAACCAGAAAGGCCAGCGTCATCGCCAGGCTGACGTATATGTTTACGTCGGCGATTCCATAAAAGCTCCAGCGAAAGCCGCTGACCAGATAAACCACTGGGTTTAGCAGTGTTATCTTTTGCCAGATAGGCGGCAACATGCTGATCGAGTAAAAGCTGCCGCCAAGGAAAGTCAGCGGCGTCACGATCAATAACGGCACCAGCTGCAGCTTCTCGAAGCCGTCGGCCCAGATGCCAATAATGAACCCGAAGAGGCTGAAAGTAATGGCGGTAAGCACCAGAAATAGCACCATCCAGACGGGATGATCGATGCGCAGTGGCACGAAGAAGCCGGCTGTGGCAAGAATGATGGCCGCCAGGATGATGGATTTTGTTGCGGCTGCCGCCACATAGCTAAGCGTCACTTCCAGGTACGACACCGGCGCGGACAATATTTCGTAGATAGTGCCGGAAAACTTCGGGAAATAAATGCCGAACGACGCGTTCGATATGCTTTGCGTCAGTAAAGACAGCATGATCAGCCCGGGCACGATGAAGGCGCCATAGCTGATGCCGTCGATCTCGGTAATACGATGGCCGATGGCCGCGCCGAACACCACGAAATAAAGCGATGTCGAAATGACAGGCGCCACAATGCTTTGCAGCAGGGTGCGCCATGTGCGTGCCATTTCAAACAGGTAAATTGCCCGGATCGCGTGTACGTTCATTTTGGTTTCCGCACTAGATTGACGAAAATGTCTTCCAGCGATGTCTGGCTGGTGCGCAGATCCCTGAAAGTAATACCCGCCGCGTCGAGCTCCTTGAACAAGTCGGTAATGTCATTATGTTCGCGCTGCGTGTCGTAGGTGTATACCAGCTCGGTGCCTTGCGCCGCCAGTTCAAGCTGGTAGGCGGCCAGACTGGTGGGCACGGTGTCCAAAGCGGCCGGCAGGCTTAGTATCAGTTGTTTCTTGCCCAGCTTGCGCATCAGTTCGGTCTTGTTCTCGACCAATATGATTTCGCCATTATTGATGACGCCAACCCTATCGGCCATTTCCTCGGCTTCTTCAATGTAGTGGGTCGTAAGAATGATGGTCACGCCCGTATCGCGCAGGGATCGCACCACCTCCCACATGGCCTTGCGCAGCGATACATCGACGCCGGCCGTGGGTTCGTCCAGGAACAATATTTGGGGTTCGTGCGATAGCGCTTTGGCAATCAGCACGCGCCGCTTCATGCCTCCGGACAGTGTAATGAGCTTGTTGTCCTTCTTGTCCCATAGCGACAATGACCGCAGCACATGCTCGATGTGCGCCGGATTGGCGGGCTTGCCGAACAACCCTCGGCTGAAACTTACGGTTGCCCATACGGTTTCGAAGGCGTCGGTGGTTAGTTCCTGCGGCACCAGCCCAATTTTGGAGCGGGCGGCGCGGTAGTCGGAAATAATATCGTGGCCGTCGGCAAGCACGGTGCCGCTGGTGGGATTCACCAGCCCGCAGATAACGCTGATCAGCGTAGTCTTGCCGGCGCCGTTGGGCCCCAGCAAGGCGAATATCTCGCCACGGCGGATGTCGAGATTAATGCCTTTAAGCGCACGGAAACCCGTTGCGTACGTCTTGTCCAGGTTGGACACCGAAATAATGGGCGACATGAAGATTTCCCCTATGCACTCGGGCACAATACCATAATCGACAACCGCAAATTGCATACCGATCCGATCCAGACACCATGACGCTACCCAGGCATGAACACACACTTTTGACGCCTTCCCAGATGGCGCAGGCCGATCAGGCCGCGATGCAAGCCGGCGTCAGCGGGCAGGCATTGATGGAGGCGGCAGGTTCCGCAGTTGCCAACGCCATTGCCTCCCAGTGGTCCAAACGCCGCGTGCTGGTGTTATGCGGGCCGGGCAACAATGGCGGCGACGGATTCGTGGCGGCACGCCACCTGCGGCTGGCAGGCTGGCCCGTAACGCTGGCCTTGCTAGGCAACCAGGAAACCCTCACCGGCGATGCAGCCGCGTGCGCCGCGCTATGGGATCATACGGTCCTGCCGTTTTCAATGGCGCTGCTCGACAGTGCCGATGTCGTCGTCGACGCTATTTTCGGCGCCGGCCTGTCGCGTCCCGTGGAAGGAATCGCAGCCGAACTCATACGCACCGTTGCCGCCCGCAACATTCCCGTGTGCGCGGTGGATGTGCCTAGCGGTCTGGACGGCGCTACGGGCCGGATACTGGGCCTCGCCATGCCGGCAACCATTACGGTGACGTTCTTTCGCAAGAAGCCCGGCCACGTTTTATTTCCAGGAAGATCCCTCTGCGGTCGGCTCATCGTGGCCGACATCGGTATTCCGGCTAGTGTCCTGGAAAATCTGTCGGTGCATACGTTCGAAAACGATCCGGCGCTATGGCTGCCCGCCTTTCCGTGGCCAAGCCTGGACGGGCATAAATACCAGCGCGGTCACGTGCTGGTTGCCGCAGGCCCCATCATGACCGGCGCGGCTCGTTTGTCGGCGTTGGCCGCCGCGCGTATAGGCGCGGGCCTGGTGACCGTTGCCGCACCCGCGTCGGCCTGGGCGGTGTATGCGGCGGCGCTGACCAGCATCATGGTGCAGCCGCTGCAGGCGGTTGACGACTTCGCCGCACTGCTGTCCGATCCGCGCAAGAACGCCGTGGTCATAGGCCCGGGGGCAGGAGTAAGCGCCGACACCAAAGCGTATGTGCTGTGGGCGCTGGCGGCGCGGCGCGCCACCGTGCTCGATGCCGATGCCATTAGCGTGTTCGCCGCCGATCCGTCGATTCTGTTTGATGCCATCCAGGGACCATGTGTGCTAACGCCGCACGAGGGCGAGTTCGGACGGCTTTTCCCCGCCAACGACAGCAAACTGGACAACGCAAGGCAAGCTGCGCATCAAAGCGGCGCCGTTCTGGTTCTTAAAGGGCCGGACACCATCATTGCCGCCCCGGATGGGCGCGCCATCGTCAATTCCAATGCGCCGCCTGATCTGGCCACGGGGGGCACAGGCGATGTGCTGGCCGGCATGATAGCGGGCTTGATGGCTCAGGGAATGGACGCGTTCGACGCGTCGGCTGCCGCGGTGTGGCTGCACGGCCAGGCGGGCAGCCTGGCGGGACCGGGGCTGATCTCGGAAGACCTGCCCCTGGTGCTGCCGCGCGCATTGCGGCGTCTGAAACGCTTAGTGAGACAGAACGATGGGAACCGTCATGGAACTTAGCAGCGTGCGCGAGGCGCCGCCCATGATCCACTGGCGCATGCGGCTATGGCCGTAGGCGCCCATGACGATCAGGTCGCTGCCGTAGTCGGTCGTGCTGTTAAGAATGATATTGCCCACGCCAATGTCTTCGCTCTTCTTGACGACTTCCAGAGGCTTGGGGTAGCCCAACGATGCGCAGTAGTCGGCAAAGTCGGTTTCACGCACATCTTTCTTGCGAAAATTTTCCGGGTCGGGGTCAATGGTGAGCACGACCAATTCTTTGCAGCCCTTCAAAAAGGGCGCGGCATCCAGGAAGGCGCGCGCCGATTCGCGGCGATGGTCCCAGCAAAACAAGATGCGCTTGCCCATGGGCAGGACTTGGCCGACGGCGGGAATCATTAGTACAGGCCGGCCTGCTGCCATGACCACCGATTCAGGCAAATTGGGAACCATGGAGGTAACGGTGTCCCGGTTTTCCGCTTTGCTCATGACCAGCAGGTCGCAAAACCGTGAATGCAATGCCAACGCTTCGTCAGGCGCGCCGCGAGGCGTGCGCCATTGCGACTTGACGCCCGCAGCCGCCGTTTGTTCCTGGAACATTGTCTTTATTTCCGCGCGTTCGCGGTCGACGTGGTTCTTCAGGACCCGATGCACTTCGTCCGGGATGACGGTGTCTTCGTGCATATACTGCGAGGCGGAGTCGCTGGGGTAGATACCGATGAGTTCTGCCTTGTGCTCGGTGGCCAGTTGTATGGCTGCCTGCAGGCGTCGCTTGCAACCGACGTCGTGGTTTAAATGGATGGCAATGCGTCCGAGCATGGAGGATCTCCTGGGTAATTAATTATTTTACAGCGGTAAAATTATGTTACTGCATGCCGTCGCTATTGTCTTGCGCGTATCGGACATGCATTCCCTCAACTATACAGTTTAGATTCCTGCGCGCCATGGCCGGGGTAAACTCGCCTGTATCCCTGAGCCGTTGCGCTTACCGAGAGTTCTTGTATGTCCGATGTTATTGCCCTGGTTTTTGATTTTGACGATACGCTGGCGCCAGACAGCACGTCCGGCTTTCTGGCGAATATCGGCGTCGACGTGCGGCGTTTTTGGTCGGAGCAGGTCGACCCCCTGTTGTTTCGTGACGACTGGGATCCGGTGCCGGCCTACCTGCACCGCATGATTGAACTGTCCAGGTCGCATGCGCATGGCCTCATCACCCAAGAGCGGTTGCGGCAGTGGGGCCAACAGCTGCCGCTTCACGCAGGCGTCGACACGCTGTTCGCCCGACTGCGCGCGATGGTGAAAGAACATCATCCGCAAATTCACCTGGAGTTCTACTTGATCTCCAGCGGAATTGGCGACGTCCTCCGGCATACCTCCATAGCTCACGAATTCACCGATATCTGGGCTTCAGAATTCATCTACGATGAAAAGGGCGGCATCCAGTTTCCGCGCCGAGTCGTCAGTTTTACCGACAAGACGCGTTATCTGTTCCACATTCAAAAAGGCATCATCGGGCCGGGATCGCGCAACAAGCCTTTCGAGGTCAACAGAAAGTTCTCCCAGGACATGCTGCGCATTCCGTTCGAACAAATGATCTTCGTGGGCGATGGCTACACCGACATTCCCTGTTTCTCCCTGATCCGCCGGTCAGGCGGCGTTGCCTTTGGTGTATGGGATCCCAAGCATCGCGACAAGCGCAGCCGGGCTTGGGGATTCATACAAGAAGGGCGCGTATCAAATCTGAATCAGGCGCGCTACGACGAAGAGGCGGAACTTTATCAGTGGCTGGAAGAGGCCGTCGAAAGCCTGGCAGGCCGAATTTCACTGAACAGCCGGATTTATCGTGGCTGAATGCCCCCCCACGCTTGGTTACACGGTATACGAGCCCGTTGCCGAACAGGAAGCGGGCGACAGGGCAGCGATGCAGGCGGCCCTGGAACAAGCGGAACAGGCTTATGCCGCCGGCGAAGTGCCGGTCGGCGCAGTCGTGCTTGATGAGCAAGGCACCATCATTGCTGCGGGCTTCAATCGCACCATCACGGATCACGACCCCAGCAGCCATGCGGAATTAGTGGCATTGCGCCATGCAGCGTCCGTTCTGAAGAATTATCGCTTGCCTGGCTCCAGCGTATTCGTCACGCTTGAGCCTTGCGCCATGTGCCTGGGCGCGATGCTTCATGCGCGAGTGGCGCGGGTCGTTTTTGGCGCCACGGACCCTAAAACGGGCGCATGCGGCAGCGTACTGGCCCTGCACGCCTATCCGCAGTTGAATCACCAGACCAGTGTGAGCGGCGGGCTGATGGCCGACGAATGCGGCGACATATTGCGTCGGTTTTTTCGGGAACGGCGACGCGCGGGCGTGACTGCACGTTCAGGTTGTACCTGCATAAAGAGCTAAGCCCGGGCTAGAACTGGCGCGATTGCGCGTTGGGCATGCATTACTATAGCTATCCGATTGTTTATCTACCGTTTCAATGGCCACACCATGACGCTAGCGGCGCACGCCCACGACCACTCTTTATCCTGCGATCACGAACACGGCGCAATGCATGCCGATGCATCGCCCGATGGAATTTACCTGATTTCCCCTTCTGGTGCCGTGGCCGACCCCGCCACGATAGCCCTGGCGCGCCTGCGGTTGCGCGAGCTGGGCTTCAAGTCGGCCGTCGACCGCGCGGCCCTTGCTGTGCATGAACGTTTTGCCGGCACTGATAAACAGCGCCTGGCGGGCATTGCACGGGCATTGAAACAGAAGCATCCCATTATCATGGCGACGCGCGGTGGTTACGGCTTAAGCCGGCTGCTTCCCTTTATTGACTGGAAGGCAGTGGCCGACAGCGGAAAAATATTCATCGGGCAAAGCGATTTCACCGTGTTCAATCTGGCATTGCTCGCGCAGACAGGCGCGGCCAGTTTCGCCGGCCCGACCGCCGTGTTCGACTTTGGCGCCAAGAAGATGGACGACCTGACCGCCGCGCTGTTTGCGGAAACCATGCGCGGGGAACTGGAGATATTAAGCTTCGAATCGCCGGACGCCGACGCTGTGGACGCCCGGGGCGTTCTTTGGGGCGGGAATCTTGCCATGGTCGCCTCGCTTGTCGGCACGCCATACTTACCCAAGGTGGATGGCGGCATTCTCTTTCTGGAAGACGTGGCTGAACATCCGTTTCGCATCGAGCGCATGCTGACGCAATTGTGGCATGCCGGCGTGCTTGCGAACCAACAAGCCATCGTCCTGGGGAAATTCACCGACTATCGGTTGGCAGCCCACGATAACGGGTACGATTTGCCGGCTGTGGTGAAGTGGTTACGCAACACCGTCAAGGTGCCCGTTATTTGCGGCCTTCCTTATGGTCATGTGAAAGTGAAGGCCACGCTTCCCGTGGGCAGGAAAGTTGGAATCGCCACCGAAGAGGGCATGGCGCACTTGGTGCTGGAAGAGCATTTTTAACCGACACTTGTTAAACTATTAGGTTATTCAGACTCTTTTACCGTGATACCACTACGTGATTTCCACTGCTAATCTTACTATTCAGTTCGGCCCCAAGCCTCTTTTTGAAAATGTCAGCGTCAAGTTTGGCGATGGCAACCGCTACGGCCTGATCGGCGCCAACGGTTCCGGCAAGTCCACCTTCATGAAAATCATCGGTGGCGACCTGGAATCCACGGGCGGCAACGTGTCGCTCGACCCGGGTGTGCGCCTGGGAAAACTGCGCCAGGACCAGTTCGGCTTTGAAGACATACGTGTGCTGGACGTCGTGATGATGGGCCACGAAGAAATGTGGCAGGTCATGTCCGAGCGCGATGCCATCTATGCCAATCCGGATGCCACCGATGACGACTACATGCATGCGGCCAACCTGGAGGCCAAGTTCGCCGAGTATGACGGCTATACGGCCGAGGCGCGTGCCGGCGAGCTCTTGCTTGGCCTGGACATCCCCGTGGCTCAGCACAACGCGCAAATGCGCGAAGTTGCCCCGGGATGGAAGCTGCGCGTCCTATTGGCACAGGCCTTGTTCTCGAACCCGGACGTCCTGCTCCTGGACGAGCCAACCAATAACCTGGACATCAACACCATACGCTGGCTGGAAGACGTGCTCAACGGCTACCAAAGCACGATGATCATCATCAGTCACGACAGGCACTTCCTGAACCAGGTCTGCACGCACATGGCCGACCTGGATTACCGCGAGCTGCGCGTTTATCCGGGCAATTACGACGACTACATGCTGGCGTCCACCCAGGCGCGCGAACGCGTGTCGGCCTCCAATGCCAAAGCCAAAGAGCGCGTGGCCGAATTGCAGGACTTCGTTCGCCGATTCGCTGCCAACAAGTCGAAGGCTCGTCAGGCAACCTCGCGTCTGAAGCAGATCGACCGCATCAAGGCGGGCGCCATTGAAGTAAAGCCGTCGTCACGCGTCAATCCGTATATTCGCTTTGAGCAGACCAAAGTGCTGCATCGCCTGGCGGTCACCATAGAGTCCATCAGCAAGTCTTACGACAAGCCCGTCATCAAGCCTTTTTCCGCCATGATCGATGCCGGCCAGAAAGTCGCGATCATCGGCGCCAATGGCGTCGGCAAGACCACCTTGCTTCGTATGTTGGCCAATGACTTGCAGCCGGACAGCGGCAGCATCAAGTGGGCCGAGAGCGCCGACATCGGCTATATGGCTCAGGACGTGTCCGACAAATTTCAGTCCGACTGCAATCTTTTCGATTGGCTGATCGACTATCGCCAGCCGGGCGACGACGACCAGGCCATGCGTTCGGTGCTGGGTCGCCTGCTTTTTTCCGGGGACGATATCGGCAAGGAAGTACGGGTCCTCTCGGGGGGTGAAAAAAACCGCATGAGTTTCGGCCGCCTGATGCTCGGACGCCATAACGTCATGTTGCTCGACGAACCCACCAACCACCTGGACATGGAATCAATCGAGTCGCTGCAGTTTGCGCTCGAGCAATACGCGGGCACACTGGTGTTTGTTTCACATGACCGCGAATTCGTGTCTGGCCTGGCCACGCGTATCATCGAAATCATGCCGGGCGGTGAAGTTGTGGACTACCAGGGCAGTTACGACGACTACCTGGCCTCGCGCGGCATCGAGGTCTGATCCGCAGGCCATATGCCATACACACTGGCGCGCCTCGCCACGTATCAGGAAGACGTCCGCAAGAGCCGCTTCCTGGTCATGGCCGACGCGGTCGCCACACCGGCCGAGGCCATGCAGTTCTTTGCGGCGCACAGTGTCGCCGATGCAACGCATAATTGCTGGGCCTATCGTATCGGTTCCGCCTACCGGTTCAACGATGACGGCGAACCCGGCGGCACTGCGGGCCGGCCCATATTGCAAGCCATCGAAGGGCAGCAGTGCGACCGGGTGGCCGTGCTTGTCGTCAGGTGGTTCGGGGGCATCAAGCTGGGTCCTGGCGGCCTGATACGCGCTTACGGAGGGGCCGCCGCGCAATGCCTGCGGCTGGCCGAAAAGCGAGAGCTGGTGGATGAGGCAGCTGTTCTCTGCCAATGCCATTACGCCGATATGGCTATAGTGCAATCGCGCTTCGCGGCGTTCGGCGCACGGATCGTGAAGGAAACATTCATAGGCGACGGGGTTTGTTGGGAATTGGCGGTTCCGCGCGACAACGAACGATCACTAGCCGAACTATTCGCCAATCTGACACGGGGGCAGGGCAGCTGGCAACTTGCGCCGGCGTCTGACTGCCCGGCGCGCAGCCAGCTGTAAAAGCTTTGCAGCGATTTACTCGTTGTCCGCAGCCGGCTGTTGCGCTGCGATCTCCGCGTGCACTTGCGTCATGTCCACTGCCTTGACCTGTTCAATAAGCTCGTCAAGCTGACTGGCCGACAACGCGCCCGGCTGGGAAAAGAGCAGCACTTGTTCGCGAAATACCATGAGTGTGGGAATGGAGCGTATGCTCATGCCGGTAGCCAGTTCCGGCTGGTCTTCCGTATTGACTTTGGCGAACGTGATGTCATCGTGCTTGTCCGATGCCTGCTCGAATACGGGAGCGAAATTGCGGCATGGACCGCACCATGGTGCCCAGAAGTCCACAAGCAGCGGCTTGCTATCCTGGATGGCCGTTTGAAAAGTATCTTTGTCCAGATCGATGGTGCTCATTGCCAACCCCAAATAAAAAGCGGCCTGGCGGGCCGCTTGGTCTTAGTGATATATACGTCAGGCCAGTGTAGCGCCTTTCAGCGGTAACGTCTTGTCTTCGCGTATCAGGTTTTCGAAGGCCTGGGCGTGCAGCGGCCGGCTGAAGAAATAGCCCTGGATCAGATCGCATCCATGTTCGCGCAGATAGGCTAATTGTTCCGCCGTTTCGACGCCCTCGGCAATGAGCTGCAGGTTCAGGCTGTGCCCCAAGGAAATGATCGCCGTAACGATGGCCGCGCCGTCCGGGTCCACCGTGATGTCCTGGACGAAGGATTGATCGATTTTCAGCACATCGATGGGGAAACGTTTCAGAGAGGCAAGGCTCGAGTACCCCGTGCCGAAATCGTCAATTGAAATTTGCAATCCAAGCGCCTTGAGCTGTTTCAGGATGCCGATCGTGCGTTTGACATCGGCTATGACCATGCTTTCGGTCAGTTCGATTTCGAGCCACTGTGCATCCAGGCCCGTTTCATCGAGCGCTGTTGCAATGAACGCAACGAGATTGTCTTCCGCGAACTGCCGCGCCGAAAGGTTGACCGCGACGCGCAGCGCAGGCAGCCCAGCGTCCTGCCACGCTTTGTTTTGCCGGCATGCCTCGCGGATCACCCAATCTCCGATCGGCACGATGAGCCCGGTTTCCTCGGCCAGACCAATAAATCGGCTGGGTGGGACCATGCCCAAGGTGGGATGCGCCCACCTGATCAATGCCTCGGCCCCCACAACCCGGCCCGTATGCAAATCGACTTGCGGCTGATAATGCAGCAAAAGCTCTTCGCGGTCGATGGCCTTGCGCAGGTCGGTTTCCAGCTGCAGGCGTTCCAGGGCTTTCTCGTTCAGGCTGGCGGTAAAGAACTGAAAGTTGTTCCGACCCGCCTCTTTGGCGCGATACATGGCGATATCGGCATGTTTGATAAGGGTATCGGGGTCCTCGCCGTCTTCCGGGTACACCGCCACCCCAATACTGCACGTTGGATAAAAGGTATGGTCGTTTATCTGGACGGGTTGTGCGACAACATCCATGACACGCTGCAGCAGCGCTGTCGTAGAGATATCGTCTTTATGTTCTTGCAGAATAAGAACGAATTCATCCCCGCCTTGGCGCGCCGCGATGTCATTGGGGCGCAAGGCGTGCTCCAGGCGTCCGGCCATTTTCTGAAGAAGGTCGTCGCCCGCGCCGTGCCCGAGCGAATCATTGACGTACTTGAAGTTGTCCAGATCAAGGAATGCCACCCAAAGGCCGGGGCCGCCCTTGTCGGCCTTCATGATCGCGCCACGAAGATGGTCGCGCAACAGCTTGCGATTCGCAAGATTGGTCAATGTGTCGTGATTCGCCTGAAACTCGAGATCGGCCTGGTAGCGTTTCATTTCCGTGACGTCATACTTGGCGGCTACAAAATGCGTGACGGTGCCGGCGTCATCCTTGACCGGAGCGATATACACCTGGCTCCAGAACATCGTGCCATCCTTGCGATAATTGCGCACGGTTGCGTGACCCTGAGTGTTGGTGGTCAATATGGCCCGAATTTGCGCGATACCTGTCTGGTCATGATCGTCGCGACGAAGAAAGCGCAGGCTCTTGCCCACTATTTCTTCAGAGGTGTAGCCCGTCATGCTCTCGAACGCGGGGTTCACGTACTCGACCGGAAAGTCCGGTTTGGTGGCATTCGTAATGACGATCGCGTTTGCGCTGGCTTCGATGGCGCGTTGACGCAGATGCAATGCCGCTTCGGTTTCTTTGCGCAGCGTGCGCTCACGCAGTGTTTGCAGGGCCGTGATGACGCTTTGCGCCAAACTTTCCAGTAAACCCAGTTCTTCGCTGTCAAAGGCTTCCACTTCGCCCGCATACACGTTCAGCACACCAATGACTTGGCCGTTCTGTATGAGCGGAAGGGCGGCTTTGGCATGCAGCCCATGGCGCAATGCCGCTGCTCGCCACGGTATATGCGCCTCTTGCTGGAAGTCGTTGGCTGTTGCGGCACGCTGGGTGCGCAGCGCACGCTCGATGGTGGTCAACTTCTCCGGTTCAGTGGCGAGAGGTCCTTTGATGTCCTCGACGTAGCTCTGGCTCTGGCCGGCTATGTTGGTCATTCGCAGGGTCGTTGCCTTGGTGTCATCGGTAACCAATAGACCGACCCATGCCAGCCTATAGCCGGCGTTTACTACCACTTCGCATATGCCTTGCAGCAATGCGTGCTCATCTTCGGCAACAGCGGTTTTTTCCTTGCAGTCATGAATTGCCAGCAAGGCGCGATGGTTGCGGCGCAATGACTCCTGCAGCAGGTACTCTTCCGTGACATCGATACCCACGCTGTTGACGCGGACGATGGTCTTGGATGCGTCCTGCACGAAGTTCACGGCATAGCGCAACCAGCGGATGGTGCCGTCGGGACGGACGATGCGGTAATGAATGCTGGATTGGCCACGTTTCTTGACCTTCTTCACAAAGTTTACGACACGGTCGCGATCATCGGGATGGATGCACTCCAGCCACAGTCGCCGGCTCTGGTAGAACGCTTCGGCCGGCCGGCCATATACGCGCTCTACCGCCGGGTTGACATAGCTGATGGTGCCTTCCGGAAAACGGGACGTCCAGAGCACTTCGTCAATCGATCCCATTATCTCGGTCAATTGCCTGTCTCGGCTAAGCAGTGAAGACTCGACCGCCCGGGCCCGTGTTTCGGAGGAGTTACGCGAGGCATTCAGCGCCCGCATGGCAAAAAAGACGAGTAGACTCAACAAGGTGCCGGCCATGGCCGCGACCAGTGGCAGCCATGTCTGGGATTGCTGCACAAACGGCTTCTTGGCGGCAATGTTCAGGCGCCAGATCGTGCCGCCCACGGTCAAGTCGACCTGGCGGTTCAGGTCGAAGTGGGCGGTGGGTGCCCAGATTTTGCGCGTTTGCGGGGCGCGGCTGTCGTAGATGAGCTGGCCGGCGTGATCTTCAGACCCGACATCCTGCAGGCTTACGTGTTCGACCGTGATGTCCAGGTCGTGAAGCAGTGATGCGCCGAACACCGCGCGCAACATGTCCTCGGAGCGCGTTGCCAGGAATACAAAGCCGGACAACTGTTCCCGTCTTTCGTGTATGGTCGCCGGGATGCTGCCGCCATAGTAGAGTGGCAAATAGAACACAACGCCGTCGATATTCCCCGGTTCAACAAAGAGCCGGATCCGTTCGCTGGCGGCCAGTTCGCCAGTGTCGCGCATGCGTTCAATGGCCACGCGGCGTTTGGCGTCGGCCCCCTGGTCGTAGCCTATGCCGTTACCATTGCGGGCTATAGGCTCTATGTAGCGCACCGGGAAACTGCCGTTATCCGACGTACGTGGACTGAATCCCACGGCCTGTATGCCGGGAAGCCGCTCGTCGAGATCAAGGGACTGGGTAGCGCGTTGGAATGCGGCACGAGACAGATCGGGATGAGCCGAGAACTGGGCTTGGTAGCCTCGCAGGACTTCTGTGTACTCTCCGATTTGACGTTCCAGGCTATTTCGGGCGTCGGAGGCACGTGCATCGAGTTGCGAGGCCAGCTCTTGCTCCACCAGCTTCTTTCCTTCCCACCAGGCAACGCTGGTCGCCACCAGGCCGATGATCAGGAAGATCGAGGCAAGGCAGTTGCCTCGATCAAATGTATGCTGCGCTGTCGCCATATTGTTTCAATGAATTCGGGTAAGACGAACCGAATCATACTTAGTATCGCGTCATCGTGGGTTTATTGCCTGACCAGGACCTCGCTTATTAATTAGCCAAAGTTGCTCATTCGGAGAAAAAGGCGTACTTGACGCCGAAAAGAACCGCAACCAAAAAAGTGGCCATGTGTATGTCCCGGAAACGTCCCGTCGCGACCTTAAGCACCACATAGCTTATGAAGCCGAATGCCAGGCCGTTGGCAATTGAGTAGGTCAGGGGCATGACAATGGCTGTGAGCGCCGCCGGTGTGGCTTCGGTGACTTCGTTCCATTCGATTTCGGTTACTTCGCGCAGCATGAGCCCGGCAACATACAAAAGCGCCGGCGCGGTGGCGTAGCCAGGGACGGAGCCAGCCAACGGCGCAAGGAACAAGGACAGAAGAAACAAGACAGCTATGGTCAGGGCCGTAAGGCCGGTTCGCCCGCCCGCCTGTACACCGGTCGCGCTCTCTACATAGGCTGTGGTGCTGCTGGTGCCCAGAAAGGAACCCGCCACGATCGCCGAGCTGTCGGCCAGCAGGGCTTTGCCAAGGCGGTTTGGCTTGCCCTCCTGGATAAGGTTGGCGCGCTTTGCCACACCTACCATGGTCCCGGTCGCATCGAATACTTCAACCAGCACCAGCACAAGAATGACATGGATAAAGCCCGTGTTAAGTGCTCCGATTATGTCGAACTGCAGAAATGTCGGCGCCAAGCTCGGCGGTGCGGAGAAGACGCCCTGGAATTGGCTGTGGCCGGTCAGCATGGACGAGGCGGTGACGCCGATGATGCCAATAAGGATTGCGCCGCGTATTTTCAGTGCATCCAGCGTCGCGATCACAAAAAAGCCCAGTATGGCGAAGAGGGCGGGCGCGGATGTGAGATTGCCCAAGGTGACGATGGTTGCCGGGTGCGCCACCACGATGCCGGCGCTGCTAAGCGCGATGATCGCCAGGAAAAGACCAATGCCGGCTGCAATCGCGCTGCGCAGCGACTTTGGTATGCCTGAAATCAACCAGGAGCGGATTCCCGTTAAAGTGATCGCCAGGAAAATCACGCCGGAAATGAACACTGCACCCAAGGCCTGCTGCCAGCTATAGCCAAGAGCGCCAACCACAGTGAAGGCAAAAAAGGCATTGAGTCCCATGCCGGGCGCCATACCGATCGGCCAATTGGCCACGAACGCCATGATCAGCGTGCCCAGGGCGGCGGCAAGGCAAGTTGCCACGAACACGGCGCCTCTGTCCATGCCGGTACTGGACAATATTTCCGGATTCACGAAAATAATATAGGACATGGTCAGGAATGTTGTTGTGCCCGCCAGTATTTCGGTGCGCACCGTTGTGCCGTGTTCGTGTAGACGGAAGAAACGTTCGAGCATGCCTTGGTCCGGAAGTGTAAGAGACGAAGCCTGAATTCTAAGTCGGTTTTGTAAGCCGCTGTACACTACCGGGCATGATTATTATTGGTTTTGAAAGTTCATGCGATG
>CAZONP010000037.1:0-16344 GCA_964581155.1 uncultured Candidimonas sp.
GAACCTATGGGTTTGTCGGGCCGGCCCAGACCGGAGCGTGCCATTTTTATGGATGCCGCCAGCGCCTCGATGGCGGTGTCTTGACCGAACACCACCGTTTTCAGGTCGCGCTCCAGCGTGGCCAGCTTGTTGCGGTCGTCGTTGGACACGCTTTGCGGCGGAATGCGCGCGATCTTGGCCACGGTGGCCTGCACTTCGGCCTTGCCTATGACCTTCTTCTGGCGCGAACGCGGCAGCAATCGCTGGGCGGCGCCCGCTTCATCAATTACGTCGATAGCCTTGTCTGGAAGAAAACGGTCGTTGATATGGCGCGCGGCGAGTTCAGCCGCCGCCGTAATGGCCGCCGCTGAATACCGCACCCCATGGTGGGCCTCGAAGTGGCCCTTGAGGCCACGCAGAATCTGGATGGTCTGTTCCACCGTGGGCTCGGGGACATCGATCTTTTGGAAACGGCGCGACAACGCGTGGTCTTTTTCGAAGATGCCGCGGTACTCGTTATAGGTGGTGGCACCCATGCATTTAAGCTGCCCGGACGACAAGGCGGGCTTGAGCAGGTTGGAGGCGTCCAGCGTGCCGCCCGACGCCGATCCTGCACCGATAAGGGTATGGATTTCGTCAATAAAGAGGATGGCGTTGGCGTTGTCTTTCAGCGACTTGAGTACGCCCTTCAAGCGTTGCTCGAAATCGCCACGGTACTTCGTGCCGGCCAGCAAGGCGCCCATGTCCAGGGCGTAAACTTCCGAGTCGGCAAGGATTTCGGGGACGTCACCCTTCGTAATGCGCCATGCAAGCCCTTCGGCGATGGCCGTCTTGCCTACTCCGGCCTCGCCCACCAATAGCGGGTTGTTCTTGCGCCGACGGCACAACACTTGTATGACGCGCTCTACCTCGTGTTCGCGGCCGATGAGAGGATCGATGCGGCCGTGGCGCGCTTCGGCATTCAGGTCGGTGGCGTAAAGTTCCAGTGGCGATTTTTGTTGATCGGACCGCGATTCTGCTTCAGGAGGCTGCGGCTTTGCGGGCTCGGCAGGCGGTTCTTCATGGCCCTTGGTAATGCCATGGGACAGGAAATTCACGACGTCCAGGCGCGTAACACCCTGCTGCTGCAGGAAGTACACCGCATGAGAATCCTTTTCGCCATACATGGCCACCAGCACGTTCGCGCCGGTTACCGTGTTCTTGTTGGAATTGCCCGAGGACACGTGCATGATGGCGCGCTGGATTACACGCTGGAACCCCAGCGTTGGCTGAGTGTCGACCTCTTCCTCGCCCGGGAACACCGGCGTATTTTCGTTAATGAACTTACGCAGATCGTGACGCAAGGTGTCGATATTGGCCGAGCAGGCCCGCAGAACATCGACCGCCGCTACGTTGTCGAGCAACGAGAGCAGTAGATGTTCCACGGTAATAAATTCGTGTCGCGCAGTGCGGGCCTCGACGAAGGCCATGTGCAAGCTGACTTCAAGTTCTTCGGAAATCACGCTTCCTCCATTACATATCGGAGCGGACAAACAATTCGATAAATCCTATTCTATGACTAAATCGACCTTGCGTATCAACATTGATAAAAGACTCATTCGACTGTTACCGGCTAGCATCAGAACCAGCCAATAACCTTACTATACCTGTACTTTTTGCCAAGTGGGAGCAGGAAAAGGCGGCGCAATAAGTAATAATTTCTTAGGCGTCGGGCGCGGGTTCCATTACGCACTGCAAAGGGTGCTGGCGGGCGTGTGCCAGTTGCCGCACCATCTCGACGCGCGTTGCCGCGATGTCTCGCGGATAGACCCCGCAAACTCCCCTGCCTTCATGATGCACTTTTAGCATAATGCGGGCGGCCTCGTCCTCATTCTTGCCAAATATACGCTGCAGCACGCCGACGACGAAATCCATGGGTGTGTAATCGTCGTTAAGCAGCACCACCTGGTATAGAGGCGGAGGCGCCACTTTGGCGGACTGACGATCCAGGACTGTGTCCCGCTGGTTTTCGATGTGAGTTGCCATGGCAAATACTAGTGGTTTCCATAGTTGACTACTTATAGGTAATTTAAGCATTATCCTAGTATTCTGACTGCTTGGATGTCTTGCCGGCATGCCAGAATTCGCAGGCTAAAGCTAACCCTTGTAGTCAAGTTCCAATCCAACACTATAGTCGAGAGGCAGTCCGCATGTCTGATTCAATCCCAACCTCCAACCCAGAAGACGCACAAAAGTTGACCGGGACCGTGAAGTGGTTCAACGATGCCAAGGGGTTTGGCTTTATTACCCCTGACAACGGGGGCGAAGACCTGTTCGCGCATTTTTCATCCATTCAGATGAACGGCTTCAAAACGCTTAAAGAAGGTCAAAAAGTTGCCTTTGAAATCGCACAAGGCCCCAAAGGCCAGCAAGCGCTTAATATTACGGCAGCCTGATTTTTGGCGGCAACACACGTGTTCTGATAACAATGTATAAATTTTATCCGCTCACAGGGCTGGTCAGCCCTGTTTTTTTTCGTTCGTTGGTGCTTGCGTGCGCCCTGTCATTAGGGGCTGCTGGCGCCGCCGCGCAGACCAGCCTGCTTCCCCGCGTGGAATTATTGGTGGGCCCGCATGCCGTGAACGCCGAAGTGGCGGCTACCGATGCCAGCCGGGCGTACGGTCTTATGCATAGAACATCGCTTGCGCCGGATCACGGCATGCTGTTCGTCTTCGAGCAGTCGGGAATTCACTGCTTCTGGATGCAAAACACCCCCCTGCCATTGTCGATTGCGTTCATCGATGCAGCGGGGATCATCGTCGACATTGCCGAAATGCGCCCGCAGAGCCTGGACGAGCACTGCCCGGTTGCTCCGGCTCTTTATGCGCTCGAGATGGAAAAGGGCTGGTTCAAGTACCACCGAATCAGCCCGGGCGCCAAAGTGGACAAGCTTCCGGCGCCTTAAGCGCACGGATACCTGGTCAACCGACGATGGCGCCACGGGGCATGGCCCCGCGCACTTAAACGCGTTCCAGGATCAGGGCTATGCCCTGCCCTACGCCTATGCACATGGTGCACAAGGCATAACGTCCACCGGTGCGATGCAACTGATTCACGGCGGTGATCGCCAGGCGTGCGCCGCTTGCCCCCAAGGGGTGACCGAGCGCAATGGCGCCGCCATTGGGATTCACCCGCGGATCGTCGTCATCGAGGCCAAGCAGGCGCAACACCGCCAAGCCTTGCGCCGCAAACGCCTCGTTCAGTTCAATGACATCCATTTGGTCGAGCGTAAGACCGGCCACCGCCAGAACCTTGCGCGATGCGGGCGCGGGGCCTATGCCCATTATGCGTGGCTCTACTCCGGCGCTAGCCATGGCCACGACACGTGCGCGCGGGACCAGGCCTTGCTTGGCCGCCATGGCCTCGGATGCGACCAGCAGTGCACAGGCGCCATCGTTCACGCCGGAGGCATTGCCGGCGGTAATCGTACCGTCGGGCCGAACGATGGGTTTCAGGCCCGACAATGCTTCCAGCGTCGTCCGGCGGGGATGCTCGTCGGTATCGACAATGATGGATTCGCCTTTTTTCTGGGCGATGGATACCGGAACGATTTCCGATGCGAACACGCCGGCCTGCTGCGCCGCTGCTGTTTTGTCTTGACTCGCCAATGCGAAGCGGTCCTGGTCGGCTCGTGAAACCTGGAACTGGACCGCAACGTTTTCCGCCGTTTCAGGCATGGAGTCGACGCCGTATTGCGCTTTCATGAGCTTATTGACGAAACGCCAGCCTATGGTCGTGTCGAACAATTGACCACTGCGCGAAAATGCGGTTTCTGCCTTGCCCATGACGAAAGGCGCGCGGCTCATGCTTTCGACACCGCCCGCCAGCATGAATTGGGCGTCACCCGCCCGTATTGCGCGCGCGGCCGAGCCAATGGCGTCAAGGCCGGAGCCGCACAATCGGTTGATGGTGGCGCCGGGCACATCGACCGGCAACCCCGCCAGCAAGGTGGCCATGTGGGCCACGTTCCGGTTGTCTTCACCGGCCTGGTTCGCGCAACCAAGCAGTGCGTCGTCGAGCTGCGCCCAATCGATGCCGGGATTGCGCTGCATGAGCGCCTTTAACGGAATTGCCGCCAAGTCATCCGCGCGGACTGCGGCCAATGCGCCACCATAGCGGCCAAACGGTGTGCGCACCGCATCACAAATGAAAGCGTGAGTCTTCATGTATTAGCTCAATGAAACTGTTGTTCGTGGCACCGCCGGCTAGCCGGCCGGCGGTTCATCATCTTTTATATTTTCGTTGGTCGACAGATCAGCGGGCCAGATTGGCCGCTGCGAAGTCCCAGTTCACCAGGTTCCAGAAATTTTCAAGGTATTTTGGACGGGCATTGCGGTAGTCGATGTAGTACGCGTGTTCCCAGACATCACAGGTGAACAGCGGCTTGTCTGCTGTGGTGATGGGAGTGGCCGCATTGCTGGTATTCACGATATCGAGCGAACCATCCGCCTGCTTCACCAGCCATGTCCAGCCCGAACCGAAGTTGCCGGCACCCGACTTGTTGAAGGCTTCCTTGAAGGAGTAGACTGAACCCCACTTGGCGTTGATGGCGGCAAGCAGTTCACCTGTGGGTTCACCGCCGCCGTTGGGCGACAGGCTGTCCCAGTAGAAGGTGTGATTCCATACCTGGGCTGCATTATTGAATACGCCACCCGACGACTTCTTGATGATGTCTTCCAGGGAGGACGACTCGAACTCGGTGCCAGCCACCAGGTTATTCAGGTTGGTGACATAGGTTTGGTGATGTTTTCCGTAATGGAATTCCAGTGTTTCCTTCGAGATATGCGGAGCCAGGGCGTCGAGCGCGTACGGCAAGGGTGGAAGTGTAAAGGCCATGTTCAAAGTTCCTTGAAAGAATTCAGTGAGCGCGCCGCACAAGGGCGCGTTTGGCGAGCCTGAGCCGTGATTTGCGAAGTTCAGAGCAACGCGTGGGTCTTTACCACAGAGACATTCGCACTACCATGACCGAACTCAACATTCAGCTGCTCGCCAACGTCCAAGTCTACCGCATTTTTAATGATTTCCCCGGTTTGAGCGCGTACGATGGCGTACCCCCTTGCCAGGGTATGCCGGGGGCTGAGCGCCTGCAGCGTTTGCGTGGCGGCGGAAAGCCGTTGGCGGTTGCGTCCGTACGGCACCGAGCCCGCCTGCACCATGCGGTCTTGCAGCACCCGCACCCGTTCGCGCTGCTGCTGCAATCGCTGCTGCGGGGAAATCAGGCCGGCCACCGCCCTGTCCAGGCGCAACGCGGCCTTTTCAAGAAGGCGGCTTTGCCGCAGACCCAGCGTCGCAACGACTGCGGCCAATTCATCAAGGCATGATAAGCGCGTGCGGCAACACAATTCAGCCGCCGCCGTTGGCGTGGGCGCGCGCAAATCGGCCACGAAATCGGCAATCGTGAAGTCGGTTTCGTGTCCCACACCGCTAATGACCGGTATAGGGCTGGTCGCAATGACTCTTGCAAGCCGCTCGTCGTTGAAGCTCCATAAATCTTCCAGGCTGCCGCCGCCACGCACCAATAACAGCGTGTCCACTTCGTGGCGGTCAATGGCCGTCTGCAGGGCCTGCACCAATTTTGCGGCGGCGTCGGCGCCCTGAACCGGGGCGGGGTACAGAACGACAGGGACGTGGGGAGCACGTCGGGCCAGCGCCGACACGACATCGCGCAACGCCGCTGCGGCCAGCGATGTGACGACGCCGACGGCGGCAGGCATGGGCTTTATTGCGCGCTTGCGCGAGGCGTCGAACAAGCCTTCGGCCAGCAGCTTTTCCTTCAGCAGCAGGAAAGCCTCGTGCAGATCGCCCTGGCCCGCGCGACGCAAGGCCTCGACCTGCAACTGGTAATCGCCCCGGGGCTCATATAGGGTCACGTTGACACGAAACTCGAACCGCTCTCCTGGCTTGGGAACCAGACCGGTCGCCAGCGCCTTACCCCTGAACATGACGGCCCGGACGGTGGCGCCTTCGTCCTTGATGGAGAAATACCAGTGCCCTGACGCTGCCTGGGTAAAGTTCGATATCTCACCACGCACCCAAATGCGCGAAAAGTGGCTCTCGAGCAATTGGCCGACGTGGCGGTTCAACTGAGTAACCGACCAGACTTGGCCATTTGGCGTTTGCATCCCGCTTATCTCCATAAGAATTCCCGAATTTCACTGCAGCCTATCCACAGAAGAAATCATTTTGTCAAATCAGTGAAATATCAATCAAATCGCCTGGGTTGGTAATAATCTACCTTTGAATACCGGCCTATCCAATTGATTTCTAACGAAACTTGTTTAATTGGACGTTTGAGCCCTAATTACCCATTGAACCGCAAGAGCCGGTAAACAGCGCCTCTTGCGAATGTTATGCACAGAATTATCCACAGTTTTTGTGGATACTCCTCCGAAAGGCCCACCCCACGCCATTCAGCCCCATATTTTGCCGGTTTATCTGGCTCTTGGGCGTTCGCCCAACGCCAAAGTGCCGCCACATGTGCTTTTCGGCGTAGCGCGACGCTTTGGACGACATCAATTGTAAAATGCCGGTGTCCTAACAATAACCCTGGTGGAGATCACATTGCTTGACATCATTCGTGCGGCGGGCTGGCCCATATGGCTGCTGATAGCCACTTCCGTACTGGGCCTGGCCCTGATTATCGAACGCTTCTTGTCTTTGCGCACCAGACAGGTCCTGCCACCGCGGCTACCCGGCCAGGTCCTGGATCTGCTACGCCAGAAAAATGAGAATCCCGACGCGGTGTTGCGTCTGGCGGGCAACTCTCCGCTGGGCCGGGTGTTGGCCGAGGTTCTGGTCAACAGGAACGAGACCAATACCTGGCGTCTGGCTGCCATTGAAGATGTCGGCAAAGACGTGGCCCACCGCTTGAACCGCTACCTCCCAGCCTTGGGAACGATAGCCGTCGTGGCCCCGCTGCTTGGCCTCTTCGGCACCGTGGTCGGCATGATAGAGATCTTCGCATCGTACACACCGGCTGGCGGAGATCCGGCGCAACTGGCGCGCGGCATCTCCATCGCGCTCTATAACACCGGCTTCGGCATCATCATTGCCGTTCCCGCCCTGGTTTTTCATCGCTACTTTCGTTCGCGGGTAGACCACTTCCTGCATCAAATGGAGCGGGAAGCCAGCATACTTAACCGCCTCATCGGTCGCGGAGCCGGGCAATGAATTTTCGCCGCGCACACGGCGATGACGAGCTCGAGATCAATCTGATCCCACTCATCGATGTTCTGCTCGTCATCCTGATTTTTCTTGCTGCCACCACGTCGTTCACACGCTACAGCCAGATCCAGCTGACCTTGCCGCAAGCCCAGGCCGAAAGCGCCAGTGTTGACGCCCTGCACATTGCCATTAGCCGCGAAGGCTTGTACGCATTGAATGGGCAGTTGCTTTCCGCCTCCGGCACCGAAGACATCGTTCCCGCATTGCGGGCTGCGGCAAAAGGCGGGGATGATGCCGTCCTCGTCATCAATGCCGATGCGCAGGCGACCCACGAATCGGTGGTTCGCGTCATGGAGGCGGCCAGGCTGGCCGGCATCCCGCGCGTCAATTTTGCAACACAAGCCTCCCCATGAAGGCGCCCGTCTTCCTGACCAAAGCGGTGCATGCGGCATGGCTGCGCAAGGGCGTGCTAAGCACCGTCTTGCTGCCGCTTTCCTGGCCGGTGCTTGCGGTCATTGCCTGGAAACACGCGCGCTACCGGGACCGCCCGGGCCTTGCGTATCACAGTCGCCTTCCCGTTGTGGTGGTGGGCAACGTGTATGTGGGCGGAACCGGAAAAACACCCGTGGTCATTGCTCTGACCCAGGCGCTTCAGCAACGCGGCTGGCATCCCGGCGTCGTCAGCCGCGGCTACGGTACCGCGGCAGGGGAACACCCCCGCATAGGTCAGGGCTTGTTGGACCCAACCCAGTTTGGCGATGAACCGGCGCTTATCGCGCAAGCCACGCAGGCACCCATCGCCGTTCACCCGGATCGCAGCTTGGCCGTAAAGCGGCTGCAGAAGTCCCACCCGGCTGTGGATATCGTCATTTCCGACGACGGCCTGCAGCACCTGGCCCTGGGGCGTGATCTGGAGATCGTCGTGCAGGACGCACGCGGCATTGGCAACGGCCGCGTCATGCCCGCAGGACCATTGCGCGAACCGCCCAGCCGCCTTGCCTTTGTGGACTTCATCATCACGAATCTGCAGCCCGGCCAAGCGGCGCCGGGCCGGGCTGCCACCTTGGCGCACCAGTTAAGCATGCACTTGAAGCCCGTCAAGCTGACACAGCTGACCACAGGGCGTGAGCAGGAATGGGCGGCATGGTTGGCCGAAAACGGCACGCAGGCAATGAGCGCGGTGGCCGCCATCGGACAGCCACAACGGTTCTTTTCCATGCTGACCGATGCCGGAATCAAGCTGGAAGGCGCCATCGCGCTGCCCGATCATGACGCTTACGAGACCTCGCCGTTTACGGCAATTCAGTCGCCGCACATCCTGATCACCGCAAAAGACGCCGTCAAGTGCCGCAAATTCAACGATGCCCGGCTATGGGTCGTGCACGCCGTCCCTGTATTTTCGGACCCCGAATGGCTTGATCTGGCGGATCAATTGCTACGTATCATCGCCGCCAAAAAGACGCGGCTGGCTGGCAAGACTCACAAGCATTAAACTTCCTCTTTTAATTCCTAGATTCTTTGGAGCCGCGCATGGAATCCCGCCTGCTTGAAATATTGGTCTGTCCGTTATGCAAGGGTCGGCTGCAGCATGACCGCGAAAAGCAGGAACTCATCTGCCGCGCAGACCGCCTGGCATTTCCCGTACGCGACGGCATACCCGTCATGCTGGAAAACGAAGCCCGTGTCATTACGCCGGATACGGCGCAAGCCGGCCCCGCCGCCTAAGCGGCATGGAATTCATCGCAGTCATCCCGGCAAGGGCCGCCTCGACCCGCCTGCCCAATAAGCCGCTGCTCGACATTGCTGGCAAGCCCATGGTGGTGCGCACGGCGGAACAGGCCGCCCAGTCCCGTGCCGGCCGTGTGGTGGTCGCCACCGATGATCCGCGCATATTGGAGGCCGTCAAGGCGCATGGGTTCGATGCATTGCTTACACGGCCGAACCACCCGACTGGCACCGACCGACTGGCCGAAGTTGCGCAACTGCTTGAACTTGCGCCTGGCGCCATTGTGGTGAATGTTCAGGGCGACGAGCCCATGATCGATCCTGCCCAGATCAATGCCGTAGCCGATCTGCTGGCTGCGCAACCCACGGCAGCGATGGCAACCTGCGCGACGCCTATCGCGGATGCAAGCGCCTTGTTCAACCCTAACGTGGTAAAGCTGGTATGTAATCGGCGGCAGCGCGCGCTGTACTTTTCTCGCGCTCCCATACCGTGGGCGCGCGATGGGTTGGCCGATGGCGGCCAACACCTGACACCCGGCCTTCCCGCGTTGCATCATATTGGCTTATACGCATACCGAGCCAGCTTCTTGCATCAATTTTCGTCTTTAGCGCCAGGACCGCTGGAAATATTTGAATCGCTGGAGCAATTGCGCGCGCTTGAAAATGGCTACGAAATCGCTGTTTTTATTACGGAAAATCACCCAGCAGCAGGAATTGACACGGCTGAAGATTTGGCCAGAATACGCGAAATCTTCGTAAATCGGTTATAAATCGACTTCAATTTCGCTGAACTGCCGGTTGCGGCCGCGCATATATTGCTGCATTGCGGCAATTTCGAAAAGTTATAAAAACGAAACCACAGGAGAAATCATGCGACTGATTCTGCTCGGCCCGCCCGGCGCGGGTAAAGGCACCCAGGCGGCCTTCATCACCGAAAAATTTGGTATTCCACAAATTTCGACGGGGGATATGCTGCGCGCCGCTGTCAAGGCCCAGACGCCGTTAGGCCTTGAAGCCAAGAAAATCATGGATTCCGGCGGGCTGGTTTCCGACGAAATAATCATCGGTCTGGTGCGCGATCGCCTGAAAGAGCCCGACTGCCAGCATGGCTACCTGTTCGATGGGTTCCCCCGCACCATCCCACAGGCGGACGCCTTGAAGAGCGCCGGCATACCACTGGACTTTGTGGTCGAAATCGTCGTTCCGGAAGAGAACATCATTGAACGCATGAGCGGCCGGCGCGTGCATCCCGCCAGCGGGCGCAGCTACCACACCAAGTTCAACCCGCCCAAGGCGGCCGACATCGACGACCTGACGGGCGACCCGCTGGTGCAACGCGACGACGACCGGGAAGAAACCGTGCGCCATCGCCTCACCGTTTATCGCGAGCAGACCCGCCCCTTGGTCGATTACTACTCGCAATGGGCGGATTCGGGTGCGCAGGACGCGCCTGTCTACCGCCAAGTACCCGGCCTGGGCAGCGTCGACGAGATCAAAGCCCGCGTCTTCGAGGCGCTCGAGGCCTGACATAGTTTCCCCACAAGTTCCGAGGGCCGGCACTGCCTTGCAGGCATGCGGCGCCTCGTACCAACATCAATTTCTCAGAGATACACATGGAAATCAAAGATAAAGTCTTTCTTATCACAGGCGGAGCATCGGGGCTTGGCGCCGGCACGGCGCGCATGCTGGTTGCCGAAGGCGCAAGCGTGGTATTGGCCGATGTCCAGGACGAACTGGGCCAGGCTCTGGCTGCGGAACTTGGCCAAACGTATGTTCACTGCGATGTCACGCAGGAAGCCGACGGTCAGGCCGCCGTCGCTGCGGCGCAAAAGGCCGGCGCGCTATTCGGCCTGATCAACTGCGCCGGCATCGCACCCGCGTCGCGCACGGTTGGCCGTAACGGCCCTCATGCGCTCGACCTGTTCCAGAAAGTCATCATGATCAATCTGGTGGGCACATTCAACATGACCCGCCTGGCTGCCGCCGCCATGAGCGAAAACACACCGGTTTCCACGGGCGAACGCGGTGTGATCATCAACACGGCCTCTGTCGCCGCCTACGACGGCCAGATCGGCCAGGCGGCATATGCCGCATCCAAGGCCGGCATTGCCGGCATGACGCTACCGGTTGCTCGCGACCTGGCCAAGTCGGGCATTCGCTGTGTGACCATCGCCCCGGGCATCTTCGGCACGCCCATGATGTTCGGCATGCCACAAGAAGTGCAGGATTCGTTGGCCGCCAGCATCCCGTTCCCATCACGCCTGGGCCGCCCGGAAGACTATGCCAAGCTCGTCCAAAGCGTGATCACGAACGAAATGCTCAATGGCGAAACCATACGCCTTGACGGCGCCATTCGCCTGGCACCAAAATAATCCCGCCGCTACATGAGCTTGCTTCGGTCGGCCGCCACGGTCAGCGGTTTTACCCTGTTTTCCCGCATCACAGGGCTGGTTCGTGATGTTCTGATCGCCAGTGCCTTCGGCGCCGGCCCGCTGACCGATGCATTCTGGGTTGCCTTCCGCATACCAAATCTGCTGCGCCGACTATTTGCCGAAGGCGCCTTCTCGCAAGCGTTCGTGCCCATACTTGGGCATGTACGCAGCACGCGGCCAGCTGAAGACGTTCGAATTCTGCTGGACCGCGTTGCGCTGATCCTGACCTTTGTCCTGATGATCATCACCCTGGCGGGCATACTAGCCACGCCCTGGGTGGTAAGTGCCATGGCAAGCGGCATGCGCACCGCCGCGCGCCAGGCCGAATTCGATGCTGCGGTCTGGATGACGCGGCTGATGTTCCCCTACATAATCTGCATGTCGCTCGTGGCCTTCGCCTCGGGCGTGCTCAATACGTGGAGCCGATTCGCCATACCGGCCTTCACGCCCATCCTGCTCAACGTCGCCATGATAGGCGCCAGCCTGTTTCTGACGCCCTACTTCGACACCCCCATTTATGCGCTGGCGGTGGGCGTCATGGCCGGCGGTGTTGCCCAGCTTCTTGTGCAGTGGTTGGCGCTCGCGCGATTGGGGCTGTTGCCATGCTATTCGGCGCGCCTGGGCCAAGCCTGGAACGATCCCACCGTACGGCGCATCATGCGTCAAATGGGTCCAGCCATTCTTGGCGTTTCCGTCGCCCAGATATCGTTGTTGATCAATACCAATATTGCCACCTGGCTGCGGCCTGGCAGCGTCACGTGGCTGTCCTTCGCTGACCGGCTAATGGAGTTTCCAACAGCACTGCTTGGAATTGCCCTGGGAACCGTGCTCCTGCCCAGCCTTTCGGCGGCGCATGCGCGCGACGATCACGGCGGCTACAGCGCGCTGCTGGACTGGGGGCTGCGCCTGGTATTGCTGCTTGGCCTGCCCGCCGCGCTGGGGCTGGCCTTGCTGTCGGACGGGCTGGTGGCCACGCTATTCAACTACGGCGCGTTCACCGGAGACGACGTCATGCAGACACGCATGGCGGTCATGGCGTACTCGGCCGGCCTTATCGGTCTGTTGGCCATCAAGATCCTGGCACCGGGGTTTTACGCCAAACAAGACATCCGGACCCCCGTAAAGATCGCCATATTCGTCCTGGTACTGACGCAGCTGTTAAATCTGGTATTTGTGCCGCTTTATGCGCATGCCGGGTTGGCCTTGTCGATAGGCCTGGGCGCCACCGTGAATGCCCTGCTGCTGGTTGTGCTGTTGCAGCGCCGCAAGCTGTACACCCCGGCACCCGGGTGGCTGCGCTTTGGCTTGCGGCTGCTTCCCGCGCTGCTGGTCATGGCTGGGCTTCTATGGACGGCCGAGCAATACCTGGACTGGATTGCGCTGGGCGCCACACCCTGGACACGCGTGCTATGGCTGGGCGGCCTGGTATGCGCTGCCGGCGCGGCGTATTTCATCACGCTGCTTGCCTGCGGATTCAGGCCGGCAGACTTTACACGCCGGCGTAAGTAAGCTAGAATAGCCGTCTTTGCCCATTAAACTTTAACAGATCTGTCAGATCTTATACACCGGATACGAACGACTATGGCCAATACAGCCCAAGCCCGTAAACGTGCTCGCCAATCGGTAGAGCGCAACAAACACAATTCCAGCCTGCGCTCCATGCTTCGCACGTCGATCAAACGCGTGCGTCAAGCTATCGACGCCGGCGACAAGGCAGCCGCCACGGAAGTCTTCAACAAGACCACCAGCATGATCGACCGCATTGCCGACAAGAACATCATTCATAAAAACAAGGCGGCCCGCCATAAAAGCCGTCTTGCAGCTGCGGTGAAAGCCCTGGCCTGAACGCTGTAATGGTTTAGTCGGCAAAAAGCATGGCATGAGCTCTGCTCGCGCCAAATAGAAAAAGGAACGTGTCCAACACGTTCCTTTTTTTTCGCCATGTGCAGGCTGCGGTATAGTTCAGGCTTGAAGAATAACCAATAATCCGCTTCGGAGGCAACTGAATCCATGACCCGCGCCAAACCCACACTCCTGCAAATGCTGGCCTTCCCGTTTCCTGAAGCGCAGCAACGCTTGAACAAGTCTTTTGACGTCATTGAGCTGTGGAAAGAATCAGACCCGGATGCGGTCATTGCCGCCAGGGCGGACGAGATCATCGCCCTGGTTACCCATGCCCTGATGCCAACCCGCGCCGACCTTATCGACCGCCTGCCCCGGCTACAAGTCATCTGCAGCAATGGGGTCGGTTATGACGCCATCGATGTGAAACACGCGCAGGCAAAGGGAATACAGGTTAGCAACACACCGGAAGTCCTGAACGATTGCGTCGCGGACCAAGCCATGGGGCTGCTGCTGGCGACCGCAAGAAGACTGGGCCATGCCGAGCGCTATGTGCGGGCCGGATTATGGGGCAGCGATGCGAGCTTTCCGCTGGGTGTAAAGGTCAGCCACAAGAAGATGGGCATCGTTGGACTGGGACGCATTGGAATGGCCATTGCGCAGCGCGCGCGCGGATTCGATATGCAAATTCGTTACCACAATCGCCACGAGCGCACCGATGTCGACATGGGTTACGAGGCCTCATTGACCGCGTTGGCGGAATGGGCCGACTTTCTGGTGGTGGCCACCGTGGGCGGTGCCACGACGCAGCATCTGATCAATGAAGACGTGCTGAATGCCTTGGGTTCCACCGGAATTCTGGTTAATATCGCTCGCGGGTCTGTCGTTGACGAAGCGGCCATGGTGCGCGCATTGGTCGAGGGACGCCTGGGTGGCGCGGGGCTGGACGTTTACGAAGCCGAGCCATCGGTGCCCGAAGCCTTGAAGTCGTTGGACAATGTGGTGATCGTGCCGCATATTGCCAGCGCTACAGGCGAAACCCGCCGGGCTATGGCCGACCTTGTCGTCACCAATGCTGAATCCTTCATTGCCACGGGCAAGCTGACAACGCCGGTTGCGCCGCTTTAACGCAGGTTAGCGCGCCATGGGCAGGCGCGCTTCCTGCTCTGTAACCTTCAAGTTGTTGTCTTTGGCGAAGTCCCCCACAAACTTCCAGGCCAGCGGCTCGAGCTGGCGCAAGCGCTGATCCACAACCACACAGCGTATGCCGTCGATGACGATGGGAACCACGTACGGCGAATAGGTAAGGTGGCCCCCGATGGAGCCAGCCGGACGAAACTGCGACATTACACCGGCCAGGCGCTCGGCCCAATCACTAGGGCGAAACCGCTTGCCTTCGTGTGTAAGGCCGTGAATAACTAGTTGCTGCACAAGATGTGTCATAGACTTCCGCGGACAAATCGTACCCATTCCAGGTGTACCAAACTTTCCCTGCGCCGCGAATTGTATCTGATCGCCGGCCAAGAGGCTTATTAACCCTACGGCCATGACTTGGACGGGCGCCAAGCCTGTGCGACAGCCGTATTGCCGTTTTGCCGGGAGCCTTCATGCAGGGTAAGATGGCTCTTTTACACAAGGCTTATTATGTCTGACGCACCACCACAAGCAGGTCCGCTACGGCACTTTCTACAATTCCGCGACTTTTCCAAAGCTGAAATCCAGTATGTGCTGGACCGCGCCCGGCTTATAAAGAATAAATTCAAACGCTACGAAGCGCACCACACGTTGCACGACCGCAATCTGGCGATGGTCTTTGAAAAGGCCAGCACGCGCACGCGCGTGTCGTTCGAAGCGGGAATGTATCAACTTGGCGGTTCAGTCATACATCTTACCACTAGCGACTCGCAGCTCGGCCGCGCCGAACCGATAGAGGACACGGCACGCGTCATCTCGCGCATGGTGGATCTGGTCATGATCCGCACGTTCGAGCAGACGCGCATTGAACGCTTCGCCGCACACTCGCGCGTGCCGGTCATCAATGGCTTGACCAACGAATTCCACCCTTGCCAGATCCTGGCCGACATCTTCACCTTCATCGAGCACCATGGGCCCATTGCGGGCAAGACGGTGGCCTGGATAGGCGACGGCAACAACATGGCCTACACGTGGCTGCAGGCCGCGGAGATACTGGGATTCACTCTCCATGTCTCGGCGCCGGCCGGCTACGAACTTGACACCGCCCGCATTGGTACGCCGCCACCGTCGGTCTTACGCGAATTCACCGACCCCATGCTTGCCTGCGAAGGCGCGCATTTGGTTACGACCGACGTATGGACCAGCATGGGTTACGAAGCCGAAAATGACGAACGCCGCCAGGCATTCGCCGACTGGTGCGTCGATACCGAAATGATGGCTGTGGCCGATCCCGCCGCGATCTTCATGCATTGCTTGCCCGCGCATCGCGGCGAGGAAGTCACGGGCGACGTAATCGACGGCCCGCAAAGCGTCGTTTGGGACGAAGCGGAAAACCGCCTGCATGTGCAAAAGGCATTAATGGAATTCCTGCTGCTGGGCCGGCTGGACTGAAGCATCAAGCGCGCCGGGCATTGCACCCGGCGCCCTGCCCCACCACCTTAGTCTTGCTTGTTGCCGCTGCTATCTTTCAGCTGCGGCAAGGCTGAACCGCCGGCGGGGGCCAAAAGCCCGGCCTTCATGTAAGTGAACAGCTTTTCGCGCGTGTCGATGATATCCAGATTGCGCATGGTTAACTGACCTATGCGGTCGCGCGGCGAAAACATGGATTCGCCCCTTTCCATCGTCAGGCGCTCGGGCTTATAGGTAAGGTTATCCGAACGCGTATCCAGTATGGAATAGTCGTTGCCCCGGCGCAATTCCAGCGTGACTTCCCCGGTAATGGCGCGCGCCACCCAGCGTTGCGCCGTCTCGCGCAGCATGATGGACTGCGAATCGAACCAACGCCCTTGATACAACAAACGACCCAGCTTGCGGCCATTGTCGCGGTATTGTTCGATGGTGTCTTCGTTATGTATGCCGGTAACCAGGCGTTCGTAGGCAATGTACAGCAGCGCCAGGCCTGGGGCTTCATAGATGCCGCGGCTCTTGGCTTCGATGATGCGGTTTTCGATCTGGTCGCTCATGCCCA
>CAZONP010000038.1:0-16319 GCA_964581155.1 uncultured Candidimonas sp.
GTCGTTGATTCGACGGCCTGCCAGGATGACTTCGGGGTGGTAACCGAGTGCCTGAGCTTTGGAGGTCAGGTAGTAGGGATCAACACCGATGCAGTGGCCGCCCACCAGCCCAGGTGTGAACTTCAGGAAGTTCCATTTGGTGCCGGCGGCCTCCAGAACCTCCGAGGTGCGAATGCCGACGAGATCGCAGATCTTCGACACCTCGTTCATCAGGGCGATATTGATATCGCGCTGCGTGTTTTCCAGAACTTTCGCCGCCTCGGCCACCTTGATCGAAGAGGCGCGGTGCACGCCCGCATCGATGATCTGCTCATACACGCCGGCAATGATCTCGAGCGACTCCGCATCCTGGCCCGAGACAATCTTGACGATATTCTCGAGCGGGTGCTCGCGGTCGCCGGGATTGATGCGTTCCGGGCTATAGCCAAGTTTGAAGTCAATGCCGCAATGCAGGCCCGACGCCTTTTCCAGCTCAGGGCCGCAAATTTCTTCCGTGGCGCCGGGGTGGACGGTGGATTCGAACACGACAATAGAGCCCGGTTGCAAAACCGAGCCTACCGATCGGCAAGCGTGAACAAGCAGAGAAAAATCAGGATTGTTTTTCTCGTCGACAGGCGTTGGAACGGCCACTACGAAAAAGTCGCAGCCCTTGAGCTCTGACAGCTGATCGGTGAACTGCAACGTCGACGCAAGCAACGCGTCGCGCTCGATTTCGCCAGTCCAGTCGTCTCCCTCTTTCAGCCGTGTGATCCTTCGCTTGTCTACATCGAAGCCGATGACATCAAAGCGTTTGGAAAGCGCCACTGCCACGGGCAGGCCGACATATCCGAGGCCACACACTGCGATTCTCTTTACCACGGAAATCCCTCATTGAATGTAGACAAAAAAGCGTTGACTCTGTGCGGCAGGCAATAACCCGGCACAAGTTCATCGCATCCTAGAGGGAGGGCGCGGGGAAGTTATTTCTAAAAATGTGAGTTGTGGAGAAAATGAATCAGCTTGGGCTTGCGATAACGCGGGAAAACCCTAGACCTGAGTTTGTTCCGAGGGAAGCAAACAGAAACACAAAAGCCGGGTCGTTTGTTAACGAATATAAAAAAGCGTGTTTATTAGAATATTTAATCACGCCCGCTGAGGGGGTGTGGTAACAGGCTCGCGAGAAAATTCAAAAGGATGTAGTCCCAGGCCAGCGAAGCCTGGAAGGGCGACACGGGTGTCACCGCCCCTCGCCAGGCTCCTTCAGCACTAGCCTTAAATGCCCACCTTTAAGGCAATACCGAACTCCTCGCGAAAGATCTGCTCAAGTCGGTCGAAGACCACGCCAACCCGAATTACGCTGAAATCACGGAAATCGATAATGCTGCTAGATCTGCCTAAGTCATTGACGTACTTGGAAACTCCGTGATCTATGCAAATGTCTGAGAGGTCGCGAATTGGCGCTTCGATGTCGGACACCCTGTACTTGCTCCCGGTAAGCGATATATTGGCGGAGGAACCGAAAATCGGCCGGCCATTGCTCCACGCTTGGCGAGCCAACTCATTATGGAACTGGCCCGCATTCAGCAACATGTCGAGCGTGCCAACTTTAGTGGAGTTCTGCATGACGAAAGGATCAACGCCACTGAAAAACTCATGTGTCGCATCAAAAGGAGCGACCACCGAGAACGGCAGGTCGTAGTTATCAACAATAGTATGGATGATGTGTCGCTTTTCATCAGGCAATATGTGAATAGCATCGCTCATTTGCAGATTCGACAACATCCCGTTCGGCTTCTCGTAACTGCGATTCTTCGTCGAGAAAATTGCCTTAACCGATGCTTCGGTGTGACCCACTAGAGCGTATGCCACGTCAAGGGGAATCAGGCCCACACCGCCGCTGTAAACAGTAGAAAGCACATCGGCAGCATCCTTTTCCAGTCTAGAGGCTGGTATAGGACTGTCAGTGGTGGGGATACCAATGTGGGTGTCAGTGCTGTAATCCATTTTGTCTCTCTTTTGTCGATTTTGATGGCAGGGCGCTCGCCACCCGTTCAAAACACTTCGATGTTCAATTCGCTAATTATCGGTTTCCACCGCACGCTTTCTTCGTCAAGGATCTGATTGGCCTTTTCGGAACTCATTACAAATGGCTCATACCCAAGACCATGCAGCAGCTCCGTAAATGACGGCTGACGCACCACGGCCTCAGTCGCCTGCTGGATCTTGGCGACGATTTCAGGTGGTGTCCCGCTTGGCGCCATCATCACAAAGCTCAAATCAGCGTGAACATTTTCATACCCTAGTTCCACCGCTGTCGGTAATGTCGGCGCGAGCGCCGTGCTACGCTCCCGGGTCAGCAAGGCAAGCGGTTTCAAGCTTCCCTTCCCAAGATACGATTGCACCGCTCCGAAAGTAAAAACGCCGACTTGTACGTGTCCGCCCAGCACATCGATCAGTGAGGGACCACCGCCGCGGTACGTGATCTGCGTCATCCCAATGCCAGCATCACGCAACAACAACTCAAACCCCAAATGATGGGGCGAGCCTTGCCCTGGATTTGCAAAATTCAGGGCATCGGGTGACCGTCTGGCCAACTCAACCAACTCGTTCAGGTTTTGAGCTGGCACGTCCTTGTTTATTGCCAATACCAGAGGCGATTTGGCCACGTATGTCACCGCCGTCAGTTGACGCTTCCAGTCGTACTTGAGATCAGAATAAAGGAATGGGTAGACGGCAATGGCGTCGGTATTTAGAAGAAGCGTGTAACCGTCGGGGTTCGCCTCCGCGACAATTGCCGTACCGATATTACTTCCGGCGCCACTACGGTTCTCGACAATCACAGGTTGGTCGAGTTGTTTCGACAGCCCCTCCGCCAGTGGACGAGCCAAGCTGTCTGCCCCTCCACCCGGAGAGAAGGGCACGATCAGACGTATGGGTCGAGAAGGATAAGTACTTTCTGCAGTGGCTTCTTCTACTGACACCAGCATGCAAATGGAACATAACGCTGTGAGCATCAATAGCCTAGGACCGATTCGTTTCATTTTGTCTCCCCTGTTTTGCTTGTAGGAATTTGGTGCAGAGTCCAGCCTGCCTCCTGTGTCAGGCCGGACTGTCAGATCGGGCCCGGGCACTCATTCGGCTGCGATACCAAGAGAGCGCTTCTCCCCCGGCACTACGCCCTAGAACCTCCTCGGTAAATGCGATCGCTTCGACCAGCCCATCCAGACTGATTCCAGTGTCGAACCCACACTGTTCGGCCATTAGCACAAGATCCTCGGTGGCAAGATTGCCGGACGCCCCGGGTGCGAAAGGGCACCCCCCTATACCACCAGCACTGGAATCGAAACGACGGACACCTGACTCCAGTGCCACCCATGCATTGGCAACACCCATTCCGCGCGTGTTATGAAAGTGAACGCCTAATTGCCCCACGGGTATCACGTCTCGAAGCGCCGCCAGCCCATTTTTTACCTGTGTCGGAGAGGCTGCGCCGATCGTATCCGCAATAACGACCTCGTCTGCCCCCTCGTCATGCATGCGGCCTGCCAATTGCGTAAGACGCGCTACGGGAACCAAGCCTTCGAACGGGCATTCGAACGCGACAGCAACATAAGCCCGGGTGCGCAGACCCGCCGCCTTCGCCGCATGGATGGTGTTTGAACTGACCGACACCGCTTCCTCCAGGGACAGGTTAATGTTCTTGCGGTTCATGGTTTCAGTGGCCGCGAGAACAATGGCGACCTCCCGAGCACCGGCAGAAATTGCGCGCTGCAAGCCTCTTAGGTTCGGTGCCAAAACAGAAACACGTATATCGTCCCGGCCAGCCAGGGCAGTCACAAGCTCGGTCGCATCGGCCATTTGTGGCACAGCCTTAGGCGATACGAAGCTGGTCGCCTCAATGCTTGCGACCCCGGCCTTCGCAAGCAATTCAATGAGTCGCAGTTTGGAGGCAGTAGAGACCTCCACTGGCTGATTCTGCAAACCATCGCGGGGGGCGACGTCCGTGATAAAGATTCTCTGCATGGTTGCCTATCTATACTTCCTGTAAGTGCTTACTGCGTGACGCCGCTCTCAAGCAGCTCGCGGATGCGCTCGTCCGAATAGCCAAGCAGATTTTTCAGGATATCGTGTGATTGCTCCCCCACCTCGGGAGGTCGAGAATAAGAAGCCACTGGACCCGCTGAAAGCTTGACCGGGTTGCCGGGCATGCGAATCTTTTCGCCAGATTTCAACTCGCATTCGACCACCATTCCGCGCGCAACGACTTGCGGGTCCTGAAGCGCTTGCCGAAAATTGTTTACGGGCGCGCATGGAATCCGGGCCACACGCAAATGCCCCAGCCAATACTCGGTGGTGTTCTGGACCAGCTCATCAGCGATGAGGGAATTGATGCGTTCGCGGTCCGCAAATCGGACAGGCTGAGCTAAATATTTTTCCTGCCGCAGTTCAGGAATATCAACGCAGTGTGCAAAACGCTCAAAAAACGCATCTCCGATGCACGCAATTACGATGTACCCGTCCTTAGTCGGAAACGTGTTGTATGGCACATGTACAAAGTGGCCGTTACCTATGCCCTCAGGCACGTTGCCCGACATCAAGTACATGGTGGCCATGTAATTAAGCAACGAGACTTGTACGTCCAACATTGACACGTCGACATGCTGGCCGAGACCCGTGCGCTCCCGTTCCGCTACCGCAGCCAGCACCCCCAGTGCGCCAAACACACCCCCGCCCAAGTCTCCAATGGGGATCCCGCTACGAATCGGACCGGTTTCAGGCGAACCTGTAATCGACATACCTCCACCCATCGCCTGAACCACCTGATCAAAAGCGGGACGATCCGTGTCCGGCCCGGTTTCCCCAAAACCAGTCACGGAGCAGGTGATGATGCGCGGATTGACCTTGGCCAACGACTCGTGGTCTATTCCCAGACGTTTGGTAACACCCACACCAAAATTATCGAAGACAATATCTGCGTGCTTAACCAGTTCCAGAAATACGGCTCGTCCTTCTGTACTTTTCAAATCTAGACAGATGCTTTCCTTGTTGCGATTCAAGGTCAGGAAGTAGGCACCCATGCCATCGCGCGAATAATCTGGGTCGCTTTCTAGCAAACGCCGGGTACCCTCGCCTTTTCCGGGCGGCTCAACTTTAATTGTGCGTGCACCGAGATCAGAAAGCAGCATCGTTCCATACGGTCCCGAAAGCATATGCGTCAGATCTAAAATGGTGAGGTGTTCTAAAGCCACGTGTATCTCCGCAGGCGTCTCAACCGGAAGTCCGGTTTAATCGATTGTTTGAATGTTCGCATCCGCAATTGTTCGGGCGCTGGTCTCAAGGTCACTGACGAGTAGTTCATGCAGCGTTTCAGGCGATCCAGACCGTGTTTCATAGCCTTGTTGCTGAAGACTTCGGCGCACGTCACCGTCTTCAAGCGCTTTATTGAGCGCGTTATTGAGTTTTTGAATCACATCGGAAGGGGTGCCAGCGGGAGCAAACAGGCCGTACCAGAGACTGGCCGAATATCCAGGAACACCAGCCTCTGCAATGGTCGGCACCTCGGGCAACAGCTCGCTGCGCTCCTTGGTGGCTATCCCAAGCGGTTTCAGCTTGCCGGCCTCTATATAAGAAGACACAGAAGCCAGAGTCAACACACTCGCCTGCGTGTGATTTCCCACCAGATCCGTAATAGCCGGACCGCCGCCTTTGTACTGAATCTCTGTCAGATTGGCCCCGGTCTGTTTGTTAAACAAGGCCATTGCCAAATGATGCGGTGTTCCTGCGCCCGGTGTGCTCCAATTCAGCCTTCCCGGATCAGATTTCGCTTTGCTTATAAGCTCGGAAACTGATTCGATTCCAGTTTTTGGGTTTACGACCAATACAAGAGGTGCCGTAGCGACGACACCTATCGCTTGGAAAGCATTCACCGTATCAAAAGAAAGGTTTCTATATAAAGACGCGTTGATAGATAACGTGTTCGAACCAAACAAGATTGTGTAGCCGTCCGGTTGCGCCGTGGCGACCCTGTTTGCGCCAATGTTGCCACCCGCCCCACCGCGATTCTCAATGATGATGGACTCGCCCAAGACTTCGGCCACCTTGGGCGCAACGGTACGCGCCAAGATGTCTGTACCACCGCCCGGCGCAAATGGCACTACCAATGTGATCGGCTTATTCGGGAACTTTTCGTTATCGGTCATTGCCTTAGGTGCTCCCACCAAGCCAAAAACCATGAGTGCACCTGCAGCGAGCCTGAATCCCTTGTGCATGATATGTCTCCTACCGGTTATGTATTTATGCTTTTTTATGGTTTAGGGTTCTCACTAAACCGTTGCGGGAACAGCAAGGTTCTCCGCTGGAAGCTCCACCTTGAAATGGCGGCGAAGCACGTCCGCAATAAGTTCGTAGCAAGAACCCACGCGCACAACTTCCATCGTTTTGAAATTGATAAGCGTTGCGGACCGTTGATACAGATGATATTTGCGCAAGCCGTAATCAACGACTACATCGGCCAGGTCCAGTAACTCCCCCGGGATATCTTGGACTCTGAATTTCGTCCCGGTGTTCGTGAAATTGCACGAAGAACCAAAAATCGGGAAGTTCTCTTCATGGCTCAGCTTGCAAATAGCAGCATGAAAATGTCCGGCGTTAAGCAGCATGGCCACGGTACCGTCACGAGTGCTACCGCTCAGAGCTGCCGGGTCTAGAGCCTCAATCAGAGGATGATCCCTGTGATAGGGAGCAATGCAGCCAAGCGGCAGATCGTAGTCTTCCACAATAGCGGAAACCATTTCTCGCCCACGCGCGTCCAACACATGCAGACTGCGGTGGATATCCATATTGCCAACCATGGCGTTCAGTTTGGATGGCGCCCTCATCTTCGCGTCAAAAACGCGTTTGAGCGACGCTGCCGAGCCACCGGCAATGGTGTATCCGACATCATTGGGGAATACCGCAATGCCGCCTGCTTTGAGGGCGTCCATCGTGCGCCGGGCATCTGCCGAAATATTCAATACAGACATGCTCTCCTCTCGTCCTGTTGTACTGGTATTGGACTAAGAGTAAGATTCGCAAATCCATAAGACAATTTGATTCTTCTTATACGGCGATTCAAAATACCTATGAATGTATCCCTGCGTCAGCTTCGTGCTGCCGTGGCTGTCGCCAAACACCTGAACTTCAGCCGAGCCGCAGCGGAAGTCCATGTGTCGCAGCCTGCGCTGTCAACCACGATTGCCGACCTCGAAGACACTTTGGGGATGACGTTGTTTGACCGGACCTCACGTAGTGTCGTGCCCACCGAACCCGGGGCCGCTTTTCTGCAGGGCGCGGCTCGGATCTTGGACGATATTGATCGCCTGCTCTTGAACACCAAAAGCCAGGTGGAGTCTCGGCGTGGGCATGTTGTTGTATCTACGGTGTCGTCAATCGCCGGACGGCTAATGTCGCGTGTTGTTCTGGCTTGCGCTCAGCGATACCCCGCTATTGAGCTAGAAGTAAGAGATGATGTCGCAACGCAGGTGCTACAGTCCGTACGTTCTGGCGAAGCAGATTTTGCACTTACCGTTGAGCCGGATGTTCTCGACAATGAGGTGCTGTTTGAACCGTGCCTCGTAGATCCGATCTTCGTCGTGTGCCACCGGTCACACCGTATCGCACGCCAGTCAACTGCTACTTGGAAAGACCTTACCAACGAGAGGTTGGTGGCGCTCTCTACCACCAGCGGTGTATATAGAATTGTCCAGCAAGAGTTACTGCGACAACGCGTCAATTTTTCGCGCTCGACGCGCGTATCCCACCTGTCCACGGTGCACGGTATGCTCGAAGCCGGTTTCGGGGTAAGCATCCTGCCTTCGATTGCCCTGCCAGTGAATGATCACCCGCTGCTACTATCGATTCCTCTCACCAAACCCGCCCTGAGCCGTACCATCGGTATTTATCGCAACCGGGACCGATCCCCCACACCTGCCGCGCAAGGGGTCATGGAAGTGATCGATGCCGTCATCAATTCCTGGCCGGGTCCTGCTCACCGACCCGAGCGTAAGAGCCGCAACCTCAATCGAAGCGCGCGCTCATAACCCCCCCTGGGGGTCGACCCATTTATTCCTGGCTCGGCCCGCACCATGCGCGGCCACAACCCGGCATTGACGCTGGCGTGCGACCCCAATCAGGCCCCGTACCTCTGAGCGCATACCCAGCCAATCTCCGCCAGCGGATCTGCCTTACTGGCTGTCTCTACGGCATCGGGCGCTTCTGCCGTACCATCCAGCACTCGTTGACCAATTCCTCTGAGAATGGCCGCCATTCGGAACAGGTTGTAAGCCATGTAGAACTCCCAGTGGCGGGAAGGATCCCTACCCGTCGCCTGGGCATAGGTCTCGACATACTCTTCTTCTCGGGGAATGCCCAACTCCGCCAGATCGAGCCCGCCCACGCCACGCCATAGCGCGGCCGGAATGCGCCAACTCATACAATGGTAGGAAAAGTCCCCCAGTGGATGACCGAGCGTTGACAGCTCCCAGTCCAGCACGCCGATCACGCGCGGCTCGCTTGGATGGAAGATCAAGTTATCGAGCCGGAAGTCGCCGTGCACAATGGTGGTTTCATCATCCTCCGGAATACACGTTGGTAACCAGTCAATCAGGCGGCGCATCGCTTCGCTCATAGGCTGTGTCGAATCCAACGCCTGGCGCGTCCAGCGGGAAATCTGGCGGGCGAAGTAGTTGCCCGAGCGGCCAAACTCACTGAGTCCGACCGCCGCCGGATTGACCCCATGCAGTGCCGCGATTACCCGATTCATTTCTGCGTATATGCGAGATCGCTCGGGTGCCGAGAGGCCGGGTAACGATTGGTCCACGAACACACGTCCGTCCAGCCACTCCATGATGTAAAACGGCGTGCCGATGACCTCAGAGTCTTCGCAATATGCAAACACCTCTGGCACGGGAACTGACGTGTCCCGCAATGCGCTCAGCACTTTATATTCACGGTCTACGGCATGCGCTCCGGGCAGCAACGTTCCTTCGGGCTTTTTGCGCAAGACATAGTTGCGTGCACCTGCCGCAAGGCGAAAAGTCGGATTGGATTGCCCGCCCGTGAGCGGTGAAGCGGTGATCTCGCCAACGTCATACAGACCTTGCGCCTTCAGGTAGTTTGCAAGGCGCCGGGTGTCAGACGCCTCACCTGGAAATGATGAAGTCTGGTTCATAAGTATCCGCGACAACGGTATCAGAGGGAACTCACGAGATGTGCGTTATCGACAGCCACGCAGGCGCCCGACATTGCTGCGCCTGCCGCACTTGCCAACAACAGCATCGGACCATTCAGATCCGACAGCGTGACGAATTCTCTGCTGGGGATGCGGGCGCGTAGCTTCTGCCCCGCTTCGCTGTACAGAAAATCGCGATTCAAATCTGTCACGACATAACCCGGCAATAATGCATTGACGCGAATTTGATAACGCGCCAGCTCCAAGGCCATAGACTTGGTTGCCTGCACCACTCCGGCCTTACTAATAGCGTAAGGGGCCACGCCACCCGCCACCCGCTCACCCAATATGGATGCCACGTTGACGATCGCGCCGTGACGACCAGCCGTCACCATGCGGCGCGCTGCTTCTGTCGCCACCAGCCAGCACCCTTTGAGGTTGGTATCGATAACCGAGTCCCAGTCCTCTTCGGTCTGTTGAAGTAAAGGGCGAGTGGCAGTCACCCCCGCATTGTTGACCAACACATCAGGCGCCCCTTCCGGGCACCAATCCATGAGTGCGTCGAAACATGCACCGACACTCGCTGCATCCGTGACGTCCAGCGCCACCGCATGAGCACTCCCGCCGAGCGCCTCAATGGCCTGCACCGCACCCTCCAGCTTGTCGACACGACGCGCAGCCAGGACCACCCTCGCACCCGCCTTAGCCAACAATTCAGAGAAGTGGCGACCGAGGCCGCTGGACGCACCTGTCACCAGCGCAACAGACCCCGTCATATCGAACGGCTTCAGAAGATCCTGATTCATGTCTGTTCCATGTTTTGCGGCTCTACCGATTGCGTACGCGCTTGCTTGGCAGCGTGAATAATCTTGCGCGCCATGCTCCAACGATGTACTTCACTCGGGCCATCGTAGATACGGAAAGCACGCATATCCATAAAGATGCGCATGACCTCTTTTTCAGCCGTCACGCCTTGCCCCCCCAGAATCTGCACGCAGCGGTCGATCACCCGCCACTGGGCTTCCGAACAGATGACCTTCGCTCGACTTGACTCAAAATTACCTCGCTCACCCTTATCGAGCAGCCAGGCGGTGTGCCAGATATTCAAGCGCGCAGTATGCAGATCCATGTCGTTATCAGCCAGCATGAACCCGACGCCTTCGTGCTCGGCCAGCGGCTTACCGAATGCATGGCGTCGGCTGGCATACTCCACGGCAGCATCGTTGGCCCGGCGAGCCTGGCCGAGCCAACGCATGCAGTGTGTCAGACGCGCAGGCGCCAATCGGACCTGAGCGTAACGAAACCCTTTACCCAACTCGCCAAGAATGTCGTCTGCGGGCACATACAAATCCTCGAACGACAACACAGCATGCCCGCCAGTGAAACAGCTATCCATGGCATCCATACGGCGCTCCAAACGGATACCAGGCTGGTTCATGTCAGCCAGGAACATCGTCGCCTGGTCGTCTTCCGTGCGTGCCATGATGATGCAGTAACTGGCGCCTTCCGCCCCGGTGATGAACCACTTGCGACCGTTGATGCGGTAGCCCTTGCCGTCGCGCCTGGCCGTGGTGCTCAACATAGTGGGGTCTGCACCAGCGCCAGGATCAGGTTCGGTCATCGCGAAGCATGAACGAATCCGCCCCTCGACCTGTGGGCGCAGCCAACGCTCTTTCTGCTCCGGGGTGGCGACCGCCTCCATCAAGTGGATGTTGCCTTCATCCGGTGCATGAATATTCAACGCCGTCGGACCCAACCAGGAATAACCGGCTTCCTCAAAAACGACAGCCTTTTCGATGTGAGATAGCCCCAGACCGCCCATTTCCGGCGAAGCATGGGGTGTCAGTAAGCCTGCATCCCGTGCCTTGCCAACTAGATCCAATCTCAGGGACTCATGGGGGCCATGCGAGTCATGTCTTGGATCGGATTCCATTGGAATGATTTCATTCCTGATGAAGTCCCGCGTCTTCTTCTGCAGCTCGAGTAAAGAGTCGGACAATTCAAAATTCATTACGTCCCGCTCCCAAAGGTGGAATGTCGGCCTCCGGAGGGCCAGTCAGCTATAGTTGTTGTCCAGGTTGGCGTTCGTAGCGGGGCTATTCCCCCCGATATACCGGCGGGCGCTTGTCAATAAACGCGTTCACCGCTTCATCATGGTCTTTGGTGTGATGCGCGAGCGCTTGATATGCTGCGGCCAGTTCCAGCGACGACGCCAAGGTGGAGCGCTCGCTTTCGCGCAGCAAGCGTTTGGTCAGACGCAGGCTGCGAGGGGGATGTGCGGCAATCCTCCGTGCCAACGCCTGGGCTTCTTCAAGGAGGCTGTCATGCGGTACCACACGACTCACCAGCCCCAACTCAAGCGCGCGATGCGCGTCAATCATGTCGCCCGTGAGCATCATCTCCAGCGCCTTGGGGCCGCCCACTGTGCGCGAAAGCAACCAGGCTCCGCCGTCGGCCGGCACGATTCCTAATTTGATGAAGCTCGCAGCCATTTTGGCCTCCTCCGAGGCGATGCGAATGTCACACATACAGGCCAGGTCGAGCCCGGCACCAATAGCATGACCGTTGATCGCCGCGATGGTGGGGATGGACAAGTTCCAGAGTGCGAGCGGAATCTGCTGAATGCCAGAACGATAACTATCGCAAACATCCACGGGCGAGCCAGCGGAAAAACTCTTCTTATCCCGCATGTGCTTTACGTCTCCGCCAGAAGAGAAGGCCGTACCCGCTCCCGTAACGACCACAGCGCTCACCCGGGCATCGGCCTCAAGGCGACGGCACATCTCGACAAATTCGAGCATTTCCTCCGTTTCTGAAAGCGCGTTGCGCTTATCGGGGCGGTTCATCGTTAGGGTCACGACACCATCGTCGTAGTCGTAGAGTAAAAAGTTGCTCAAGGCGTTTCCTTTCGGTTAAAGATGACCCATGGCCAACGTGCCGCGTGTGAGGGTAGGCCACCACTGGTCGGGGCCCGCCGCAATTGCGGCACGCCCCAGGCGCTCCGACCACCACGTATGACTGCCAAACTCACTCCGCCACGCCCATAGCCGGCGACTGGAGTAATGCAGCGTGTGTTCGTAGGTGAACCCGATAGCGCCATGCACTGCATGAGCCAGGGAAGCCACCTTGCCGGCGCCCATACCCGCCCGGATCTTTGCCGCTGCGATAGCCAATTCAGGCATGTCGTGATCGGCGCGCGAGAATGCGTAACTCGCTCCCGCGGACATGGCGGCCGCCTCGCAGGCGATGACCGCAATATGCTGCTGAATAATCTGGAACGCCGAGAGCGGCTTGCCAAATTGCACTCGCTCGCCGGCGTATTGAACCGATTGCTCCAAAAGTCGTTCCGCAGCGCCGGCCATCTGTGCGCTGCGCAGCATCGCGCCAAGGTATGTGGCGGCAAACGAAGGCACCTCGTCGACCCGGGTAAGCTTCACGAAGGTGTTTTCATGAAACGTGACGGTGTCGCGCGGCTCCCGCGCAATATTCAATTGGTTGGCTATCTCGATCTGCGGCGCACCAATCACGCCAACATAGACGCCGTCAGCCAGTTCTGAGCAAACCACGATCTGCTCTACTGAGCCAGCCCACGGCACATCCCTGACCGAGCCGCAAAGCCGTACACCCTCTCCCTCCGGGGTCATGTTTTCCTTGCCCAGTTTCGCGACGGTCAAACGCCCTTCTGGAATCTCCAGCCCTGCGCGTGCCAGCAGCCAACTGGCCAGAAACGTTTCCGGCAAAGGCAAAGGAAGCGAATACTTTCCTGCCAATTGCACCAGCGGGAACACCGTCCACCAGTCCAGACCCGATCCTCCTGAATCCTCCGGCACTAAAGCCCGGTCAAAACCCTGCTGCTGGATCAGCGCCCACAGTTCGTCAAGCCGATCACCGCTCTCAGCACGAGCTACCAAGGCGGACGTAATCTGCTCCGAAAACAAGCGTTCGGCCGAATCTGCCAACATGCTCTGCATTTCATTCATCATCATCCTAGCCCCACCCCTCTCGCGATAATGCCGCGCAATATTTCACGGGTCCCCCCTCTCAGTGAGAAGGACGGTGTCTCCTGAGTGATGTATGCGAGCACTCTGGCGAAATCCGACCCGCCCAGCACACTGGGCAGTTCATCGGACAGCTCATGCGCAATTTCGGGCAGGCGCTGCTCCAACCCCGTGCCCAAGTCCTTGACGCAGGCGGCTTCCACATTCGGATTCTGTCCCGCCTCAAGTGCCCCTGCGATTGACAATGACATCTGTCGCAGCACCACCATCTCGGCCAGCAGTCCACCCACCGCGACAGATTCGCGTTCACCCGCATGCCTACTGGTCACTCGCATCAACTCTGTCATGAGCGCGGCGCTGCTCAAATAACGCTCGGGACCGCTGCGTTCGAGCGCCAGTTCCGCCAAGACCTGAGTCCAACCATCCCCTTCTGCCCCGATCAAGCTGTCTTCAGGGAGAAAAACGTCTTGAAAAACAACCTCATTGAAATGTGCCTCCCCCGCCAGGTCGAGAATAGGTCTGATCGTGACGCCTTCAGCTTCAAGATCGACAATGAACTGTGAGAGGCCCTTGTGCTTCTTGTCATGGTCACTGGTGCGCACTAGGGCGATCATCCACTTGCAGCGGTGCGCGTTGGTTGTCCAGAGCTTGGTTCCGTTCAACAGCCAACCGCCATTCACCTTCACCGCCCTGGTCCGGGCCGCGGCCAGGTCGGAGCCCGAGTCAGGCTCACTCATGCCAATACAAAAAAAGGATTCGCCCCGGCAGATCGCAGGAATATGGCGCTTCTTCTGCGCCTCTGTACCGTAGCGCAAGATCAGCGGCCCGCTCTGACGGTCAGCAGTCCAGTGAGCCAGCACTGGCGCCCCGAAAGCGAGCAACTCTTCAACCAGCACATAACGCGAGAAGGCGTCTTTACCTTGCCCACCGTATTCTGTCGGCCATGTCATACCTATCCATCCGCGTTCAGCGAGCTTTCGCGAGAACCCGGCATCGAACCCCATCCAAGATTCCATTCTGCGGGTTGCTGGGTAATCGCCCAGCGTTTCCTGTAGAAAACTCCTTACCTCGTGGCGTAGTGCCTCGGCATGCGGCGGCAGGGCCAAAGTCGCGTAACGTTGAGACACCATCAAATCACTCCCGCACTTCTCAATGACGCCAGTCGTAGCTCGTCAAGACCCAACACATCTGTCAGAACCTGCTGGGTATGCTCACCCAGCAAGGGTGGCGGAGCTCCGTACTCGATTGGATTTTCGCGATACCGAATGGGGTTCCCCACCAGAGGGACCTTGCTGGCCGACGGATGGTCGACCAAAATTTCCATACCGCGATGCTTGACCTGCTCCTCGTCGAAAGCCTGTTCAAGATTATTGATGGGCCCGCACGGCACACCCAGTGGCCCTAAGGTCTTACACCAATAGTCGGTGGTGTGACTGACCAGAACCGGTAGCAGAATTTCTACCAGTGCCTCCCGATTGCGCACGCGGCCCGCATTCGTCGAGAAGCGCTCGTCAACACTCACCGCCCCAATTCCTGCGACCTCGCAAAATTTGCTGAATTGCCCGTCGTTACCGATAGCCAAAATCACGTGGCCGTCCGCAGTTTTGAATGATTGATAAGGCACTACGTTGGGGTGTGCATTGCCATAGCGCTTTGGCACCTCACGAGAAATCAAATAATTCTGCGCTTGGTTCGAGAGCATGGCTATCTGGCAGTCGAGCAGCGCCATATCGATATATTCGCCCTGACCGGTTCGGTCGCGTCTCATTAACGCAGCCAGTATCGCCACACTGGCATACATACCGGTCATGAGATCGGCGACCGGTACGCCAACCTTCTTGGGCCCACCGCCCATGACATCGTCGGGCTCGCCTGTCAGACTCATGAGTCCGCCCAATCCCTGAACCATGAAGTCGTAACCAGCCACCGACTTCATTGGCCCGCTCTGACCAAACCCAGTAATCGAGCAATAAACGATATCTGGCTTTATTTCCTTGAGGTCGTCATAGCCCAGCCTATAACGGGATAGGTCGCCGGTTTTGAAATTCTCAATGACGACATCGGACTGGGCAGCCAACTCCCTTACTATCTGCTGGCCATCCGCGCTGGCTATATCCAGCGTAAGAGATTTTTTGCCCCGATTGGCGCACAGGAAGTAAGCAGTCTCTGTGGTATCGCCACCGTCGGCATCCTTAAGAAAAGGAGGCCCCCAGGCTCGCGTGTCATCCCCTCTTCCGGGTCGTTCGATTTTTATTACCTCTGCGCCCAGGTCGGCCAGCAATTGACCAGCCCAGGGGCCAGCGAGTATGCGTGACAAGTCGAGAACCCGCACATGAGACAAGGGACCATCCATTTTCTACTCCGAGATACGCTTGTGTTACTGCTGCATGACCTTGGCGAGCTCAGCATAGATCTCGCGCTCATCGGCAATGCGCTTTTCCCACTCATCACCTGCCAGGAACGCCAGGAAAGGAGCATCTGCGCGTGCTGCCTTGATATATTCCGGGTCTGCGATCGCAGCTTGAATGGCTTTCTGCAAGCGTTCCACCACGTCGGCTGGCGCCCCCTTCGGCATGGCAAAACCACGTTCCGCCGTCATTTCCACATTGACTCCCGATTCGAATGTGGTTGGTAGATCGGGCAGAGAGTCAATGCGTTCACGTGTGAACTGCGCGATCAGCTTCATGGGGCGCGCTTCATTCTCAATATTCTGCACTTCCGATGCAGCCACGAAGCCGATCTCCAGGTGTCCCCCGGCCAGTGCCAGGCGCTGTTCAGCCGTACCCTTGTACGGAATTGCGTTGAAATTAATGTCCGCCGCCTTTTCGTACTGCATCATCGCCAAGTGGCCATTCGTGCCCAGCCCATTGTGTCCCGCGGACACGCTTTCCGGTGCCTTCTTCAACGTCTCAGTCACCTTGGCAAGCGTTTCTAAATGAGTGTTTTCCTGGCGAGTCACCATTACTGTCGGGTCGCTCACCACACGGCCCAGCAATTGGACTTTTTCCGGGTCGTATTGCGCTTTGCGGTACATCGGGAGGAAGAAGTAACCGGGCAAATTCACGATCCCCACGGTATAACCGTCGGGCCGGGCAGATTGAACATGCGAAACGGCCAGTTCTCCCGATGCACCC
>CAZONP010000039.1:0-16037 GCA_964581155.1 uncultured Candidimonas sp.
AGCCTGGTGTTCATCAAGAAGCTGTAAGTTTCTGCGGTGCCGGTGGCGGGTATATGAACCGGCGCTTGCTGTGGCGGCATACGTGCCTGGTATATAAACCGGCGCCGGCGACGGGGGCTGGGTTCGCTCAGCCGTTCGCGGTCAAGGCGTTGCCTTGACTCCCCACGCGCCAGCCCGATTTCGGGCGGTGGCAAAACTTGCGGCGGTGGATGATCCCCCGGATCATCCACAAGCGCGCCGCTCGAACAAGTTGCCACCTTGCCTCCCGAAATCGGACCGTCGCGCGGCGCGCCCGTATCGTTCGCTCCACCCAGCCCCCGCCACCGGCGCCTCGCATTTGCTGGTCAGGGACGATGAACGGACCAGCGCTGGCGACTCTTGTGACATTGGTCGGACGACGCACGCTTGCCAACCCGTATCCACTCTGGCGCCGCCAGCATCCGTACAATTGCCCACCGAATTCAGCTCAACCACCATCACAGCCGAGAAACCAAGACAGCCAAGCCTATCAAGGCCGGTGAGACGCTCCGTGCCAGCCCAGCCCCGACGCCCACGGTGGCCGGGCAGGCCGGCCACCGTGGGCGAGCGCGCCCCGCTTCTTCTTCAGCCATTCAACCCGGGGCAAGAAGGCCAAGCACATAGACCGTCCCCACGTCCGGCCAATACAACACATCGCAGGCGTTGGAGGGAGGCGTGATGGTGGACGGGCTTCGCGGACGCAGCGAGCCCGAACGGGAACGGAGCCCGTATGGGCGGAGGACCGGGGCGATGCGGGCGAGGCGCGCGGGGCGCCGAGCAGGCCAAGGGACCGGCCACCATCACGCCTTCCTCCAATGACGTGTAAAGAAGTCAACGACGTGTAGAAAAACCTCACAGGCGAAAAGAACCGCCCCCTTGCCCCCTATACCAAAGATTTTGAGTAGAATATCGGCCATATGTCTGAATGAAAATAATGTAATAAATGACGACTCGCCTGCCGACCATATACATCATCACGCTACCCGGTGCGCGACGCACGGCAATGCAAAGCCAATTAGACACTCTCGGTACCGTAAGCTACGAATTCTTCGACGGCGTGCACGGCAGGAACCAGCCCGACCATTACCTGTTCCAGAAATATGATGCGCGCCGCCGTGCTGCCGTAAAAGGCAAAAGCAATCCGCTCAAGCTGTCCCAGTTGGGATGCTTTGCCAGCCACTATCTGCTGTGGGAACGCTGCGTACACGACAACGCCCCCATCATCGTCCTTGAAGACGACGCTATCGTTTTACCCTGCTTCGCCGACTTCTATACGCGCGCCATGGCGTTGGCCAGCCGGCACGGTTTTATCTGGCTTAATGACAGTACCAAGCCCAGCCGCCAGAAGGACTTGGTGCTGGAGCACGACGGGCCTTTCACGATCAAGAAACGCATGGGCGTGCATACGGGTACGGTGGGCTACCTGCTGACCCCAACCAGCGCGCGGGCCTTGCTGCAATATTGTTCCGTCTGGGTGTACCCGGTCGACGACAGCATGGCGCGCTTCTTTGATCACAAGGTCGAATCCCTTGTCATGCAGCCGGCATGCGTGGCACACAACGACGCGTTCGAATCCAGCATTAATGAAGTCACGCCGAAACCGGAACGAACCATGGCCGACAGGCTTGCGCGGGAAAGTGCAAACCTGAAAGACGCCCTTAAGCGCAGTTTGCACAACACGCGGTTTTATGTGGGGTTGAAACGGCGTCAGACCGCCAGGCGGGCACACCCATAAGCAGGCTTGCCAAGCATTGAATCGGTACAATACCCTTCTTTGCAATTCTGTATTTTGAAGGGGAATCCAACATGGCACGTATGGTTCAATGTGTGAAGCTTAAACGCGAAGCCGAAGGGCTGGACTTCCCGCCCTATCCGGGCGACTTGGGCGTTCGTATCTGGCAAAGCATATCGAAAGAGGCATGGGCCCAGTGGATGGACACCCAGACACGCCTGGTCAATGAAAACCGCTTGAATCTTGCCGACGCGCGCGCCCGCAAATACCTGGCGCAACAAATGGAAAGCTTCCTGTTCGAGGACGCCGACGTCGAGGCCCACGGATACGTGCCGCCGGAAGCTCCTTAGGTCTCTTCCGCCTTAGCCCTCTTCCTGCTCTTGCTGTGCTTCGCCGCGCGCCATGCGTTCGGTGTTCTTGATGCCGGTGTGGCGCACGTCGTCGCCGCGCACCATATAAATGACCCGCTCTGACATGTTCTTGGCGTGGTCGCCAATCCGCTCAAGGGCGCGTGCGATAAAAAGCAGATCGATAGAACGTGAGATCGTGCGCGGGTCTTCGATCATGTAGGTAATGATGTGGCGCAACGAGCCCTTCCATTCCTTGTCGACTTCCTTGTCGTCGCGCACCACTTGGGCCGCATGCATGGGGTCCTGGCGTGCGAACGCGTCAAGCGAGCCGCGGATCATGGTGGTGACGGCCCTGGCCATGTGCCGCAATTCAACGATAGGCTCGTAGCGGATTTCGGATTCATGCAGGCGGCGTGCCATCTTGGCGATTTTTTCGGCCTCGTCACCGCAACGCTCCATATCGGTCAGCATTTTGGAAACCGACAACAAGAGGCGCAGGTCGCCGGCGGTGGGCTGATTGCGTGCAATAAGCAGCCCTATGCGTTCGTCGATCTCGACTTCGAGCCGGTTAACTTCCTTTTCGCGCTCGCGAACCTGGTCCACAAGACTTAAATCGCCCGTGGCCAATGCTTCCATACCGTCTTTAACCATGGACTCGACCAACCCACCCATTTGCAGGAAAAGGGAACGGGTCAGTTCAAGATCGGACGTAAATTGCTTATTTGTGTGCTCGGACATATCAGCCTTCGGTCATAGCGGTATCAGTGGAAGAAGTAGCGTAGCACCATCGGCTGCTACTGTGTAGCGGTGGCGGCCGTAGCGCAACGCGGGATGCGGCCTGGCGTGGGAGCCTGCCAGTGCTCCTGCCAGACTACACGCCATATGTGACAGGCTTATGACGGTGATTTTTCGAGCCGGCGTACGCCATTCTGGGTGGACAACAACACAACATCGGCGCCTGCAATGGCAAACAGGCCACAGCACACCACACCGGGAATGTTGTTGATGATCGATTCCATCTTGGCAGGTGAGGCAATGCTCAGTCCCGACACATCCAGTATCTGGCAACCATTGTCCGTGATGAAACCGGGGCGCAATACGGGCGCGCCCCCCAACTGCGCCAAACGTCGCGACACAGCGTCACGCGCCAGCGGTATGACTTCCACCGGCAACGGAAACAAGCCGAGCCGCTCGACCAATTTGCTTTCATCGACGATGCACACGAAACGGTCGGCGACGGATGCCACGATTTTTTCCCGAGTAAGCGCTCCACCGCCGCCTTTGATCATATTCAGCGCATGATCGATCTCGTCGGCACCATCCACATATACCGGCATATGATCGACTTCGTTCAGGTCGAGCACCTGGACACCCAGTGCTGCCAAGCGCTGCGAACTACGCTCGGAACTGGATGCGGCCGCACGGAATTTGTCTTTATGCAGGGCGATGGCGTCAATGAACAAGTCGGCTGTCGAACCTGTGCCTACCCCGAGCACCGTCTCCGGTGTCAGGAAGGGTAGAACGAACTCCACTGCGGCATTGGCGACGTTTTGTTTGAGTTCTGTCTGAGTGAGCATGTAACTAGTACCTTTGGATTATGAACCGGGTGCTTGCTTGCGGCGCCATGGCAGGAGGCTGGCCGCCACCACGAATATAGCAACCAGCAAAATCAGCAGAGTCGCGAGCGCATTGATTTCCGGCTTCAGGCCCAGCCTTACGCGGGAAAACACTTCGAGCGGCAAGGTGGTGTAACCCGGCCCCGATAGGAAAGACGCAATGACGACATCGTCAAGCGACAGCGTAAACGCCAATAACCATGCGGCAAGCAGCGCAGGGGCGATCAGCGGCAGCGTGATGACGAAGAAAACTTTCAAGGGCGTGGCGCCCAAGTCCAGCGCGGCCTCTTCCAGCGAACGGTCAAGATCGCGGATGCGCGACTGGATGATGACGGCCACGTACGCCATGCACAAGGTAACGTGCCCCACCCAGATGGTGAAAATGCCGTTACCCGACGGCCAACCGGTCAACCGGCTGATTTCAACGAACATCAGCAGCAAGGAGATGCCGAGCACCACTTCGGGAATGACCAGAGGCGCGCTCAACATGCCGATGAAAAGGCCGAACCCGCGAAAGCGGCCCATGCGGGCAAGCAGATAGCCGGCCCATGTGCCGATGATTACCGCCGTCGTTGCCGTGAGCGCGGCAATCAGCAAAGAAAGCCGCGCTGCGCCCAATAAGGCATCGTCGTTGAAGAGCTCCGCGTACCATCGCAGCGAGAAGCCCGTCCACGAAGTCATCATGGCCGAATCATTGAACGAAAAAACCATCAGGCACAGGATGGGAATGTACAGAAAGGCGTAGCCTATGGTTAGCGCAACGGCCCTCAGGCGGGGATTGGGCCGCGTCATGGCCTGCCCTTTCCGGCACCGATCTGCCGAACCTGGTTGTACTGGAACAGGGTAATGGGCAACAACAGCAGTAATACCATGACGCACGTAATAGCGGCCGCCATGGGCCAATCCGCATTATTGAAAAACTCCGTCCACATGATGCGACCCATCATGAGCGTATTCGCGCCGCCGAGCATTTCGGGGATGATGTACTCACCCACTGACGGAATGAATACCAGCATGGCGCCGGCGATGACGCCGGGCATAGACAGCGGCAGCGTGACGGCCAGGAATGCGCGCCAAGGCCTGGCCCCCAGGTCGTAGGCGGCTTCCAGGAGGCGAATATCGAACTTCACCAGATTTGCGTACACAGGAAGAATGAAGAACGGCAGATAGGCATAAACCAAGCCAATATAAACGGCAAGGTCGGTCCGATATATTTCCAGCGGAGCATCGATGATGCCCGCCCATAACAATACGTTGTTAAGCAATCCATCGTTGCGCAAGATTCCTACCCAGGCGTAAACCCGCAACAACAGCGACGTCCAGAACGGCAGGATGACCGCCATGAGCAATATATTGCGCGAAGCCGGGCGCGACCGGGCAATGTAATACGCCATGGGATAGCCAATGAGCGCACACCAAACGGTGGTGACGGCTGCCATCTTGATGGAATTCAAGTAGGTGGCGATGTACAGGCTGTCGCTGAACAACAGCGCATAGCCGCGCAGGCTCAGGACTAGAGAGACTGTCTGGTCTTTTACCTGCGCCAACGCCGTATATGGCGGTATGCCAAACCTCAGGTCCGCAAAGCTGATCTTCAGGACAAGAAGGAACGGAACCAGCAGGAACAGAAGAAGCCAGGCAAACGGAGGAACGATTGCCATGGTCCGCGCCGAAGGAAGCATGTGCCGCCACGAAACCCGCGTCATGATGGTAAAACGGTGGCGCTGTCGTTGGACCAGCTGACGTAGACCTCGTCGTCCTGGACTGGGGCGTCGGCCTGGGCAAGCACAATACTTGGAACCGCAGCCTCGATGACGTGGCCGGAGTCCAGGCGCACATGGTAGCGCGCATAGCTGCCCATCCACGCGACATGACTGACCATGCCGCGACTCCAGTTCGCCTCGGTATCTGGTTGTTCGCGCAGCACGCGCACGTGTTCCGGACGGACCGACACATAGACGTCCATGCCCAACGGTTCGCTCACCCCGTGGTTTACGTAAAGCGGTCGCGCGAGCTCAGGGCTTTCGATAACGACATGGTCCGATTCATCGACGACGATGGTGCCCGTGAACATGTTGGTCGAACCGATGAAGCCGGCGACGAAACGCGAATTCGGAAACGCATATACGTCTTGTGGTGTACCGCATTGGACGATCTGGCCTTCGGACATGACGGCCAGCCGATGCGCCATGGTCATGGCTTCTTCCTGGTCGTGCGTGACCATGATGCAAGTTACTCCGACCTGATCCAGAATCTTCACCAGTTCCATCTGGGTTTTCTGGCGTATTTGCTTGTCGAGCGCGGACATGGGTTCGTCGAGCAGCAACAGCTTGGGCCGTTTGACCAGGCTTCGCGCCAACGCCACGCGTTGCTGTTGGCCACCCGACAACTGATGGGGCTTGCGCCGCGCATACGCGGCCATCTGCACAAGATCAAGCGCCTCGAAGACGCGCTCGTGAATCTCGTTGCGCGGTACTCCTTCCTGCTTCAGGCCAAAGGCCACGTTCGCTTCGACCGTCATGTGCGGGAAAAGAGCGTAGGACTGGAACATCATATTGACGGGGCGCTTGTGCGGCGGCAAGTCGGTGATGTCTTCGCCGTCGAGGAAAATGCGCCCGGACGTCGTTTCTTCGAAGCCGGCGAGCATGCGCAGCAATGTCGACTTGCCGCAGCCCGAACTGCCCAATAAGGCAAACACCTCATGGCGCTTGACGGAAAGATCGACGGATTGCACGGCAACCGTATCGCCGAATATCTTGACGACGCCCTGCATCCGCACGAACTCGTCAGCATCGCCCGACCACGCTGGCGCCGGCATACGCGTGTCCGACATGACTCTTACCGCCCCGACTTCAATTCGGCCCACATGCGCGACTGAAGCCGCAATATGGCGATGGGTTGCGGCTTGATCACATACAGTGTGCGCGCTACCTCGGGTGGGGGGTAAATCATGGGATGCTCGGCCACTTCCTTTTTTACGTACTGGCGCGCTTCCTTATTGGCATTAGGATAAAACATGGTATTCGTGATGGCGGCATGCACCTGCGGCGTTTCGATATAGTTGATGAATGCCAGCGCCTCGTCCACGTGGGGCGCGTCTTTGGGAATGGCCATCGTATCGAACCAGGCCGGCGCACCGCCATCGGGAATGTAATATTCGATCTTGTCGGTTTTTTTGGCCTGGACCGCCCTGTTCTGCGCGATGATTACGTCGCCCGAAAAACCGTACACCATGCATAGGTCGCCGCCCGCCAGCTCATCGATATAACCCGACGAACTGAACTGGCGTATATAAGGCCTTATAGTCTTGAGCAATGACAGCGCTTCTTTGTAGTCGTTCTGGTCGCTGCTATTGGGATCTTTCCCCAAATAGTGCAGGACGGCCGGGAAAACCTGTGCCGCCTCGTCCAGAACGGAAATACCGCAAGCCTTCAGTTTTTCTGCGTTCTCGGGCTTGAAGAGCATGTCCCAGCTGGTGAGCGGCGCGTCCGGGCCAAGAATTGAACGAACCTTGGTCACGTTATAGCCCAGGCCGTTAGTGCCGTAACCCCATGGCACCAGGTATTCGTTTCCCGGATCCACCGTGGCAACCAAGTCCATGAGGTCCTGGTCAAGGTATTTCCAGTTAGGGATCTTGGATTTGTCGAGCTTTTGGAAAAGCCCCCCTTCGATCTGGCGCGCGGCGTAATGCGTGGACGGAACGACCACATCGTAGCCGGACTGACCGGTGAGCAGCAATTTTGCTTGCAGGGTTTCGTTGCTGTCGTAGACATCGTAACGAACCTTGATGCCCGTAGCCTGCTCGAAGCCCGAAATGGTGTCGGGCGCCGTGTACTCGGCCCAATTGTAGACATTCACCACCTTGTCCTGCGCCCAGGCAGGTAGCGTTGCCGCCAGGAGCACGGCCCCCAATAACAGCTGTTTCGCCTTGCCAACGTCCATTGCTAGCCTCTCCAGACAATAAAAAAGCCAAAAGCCGTGATGATAAAGGTTTTCTGCCTATAACAGGCCTTTTGCGCGGGCCAACTGTGCGTAAACAATACTAAGCTCTTCCCACCATGCAAGACCCTGGGTATCCGCGACCTTGCGCAACGAACGGCGCAAGCGCAGTAAATTCGCCTGCCGGCGCTCCAGCGACAATAACTGCCGACGGCCCTTGTCGAAGTCGATCAGCCAAACCGTTCCGGCGGGATCCAGCAGGATATTGTAGGCATTGAGGTCCGCGTGCCAAACGCCTGCCTCGTGCATTGCAAAAATGGCCGCTGCCACCGCCGGCTGGTTGCCGTGGCTCAGCATGTTGGCCAGCGGTTCAACACCAATGAGCCGCTCTATCAGGATTGCCGCGCGGTACGTTGGACCACGGCGCCAATAGACGGCGGCAATGGGTCTGGGCACCGGCAGCCCTTGCTGGTGCATCGCTCGCAATAATTCAAATTCGGCGAACGAACGCGTTGTTTCGGCGCCTGTCCAGACATAACGATCAGGGCTGACGCGTGCAATGAGACCGCCCCGGCGATAGTGTCGCAGCACGCCCTCACCGAATTCGCCCGAGACGAACCAGGCTGCCTGACGCCCGCCCTGGCTTACGGGGACGGCATGCGAGGCCGGCGTGGAGGGATCAAAAAGCCCGACATCCGGATGCGTGATGCGACCGGCGTCGTAACGTATCGCACCGGCGCCAAAGTCGTGATCGCGGGATAAGACGGGTGAATTCATGCGGACGCTCGCAGCGATACCAACGGAGGAGTGCGCAGTATGCCGGCAAGTGCAATGCTGCCCCCTGCCACTGAAGCCGCAATGCCTGCCGCAATACCGGCAAGCCATGGCCACAGCGACAGGCTCAACGTGAAGTCGAATACCTGGTCGGCCAGGACCCAGGCAATGGCAACGGCGCCAAAAGCGGCCATAGCGCCAGCCAGCGCACCCAGCAAGATCAGTTCCACACGCAATGCCGCGGCCAGTTGCCGCCCACTGGCACCCAGGGCGCGCAATACAGCAACTTCGTGCATGCGTTCGTCCCGGGTCGAGAATAGCGCGGCACCGAGCACAAGAATACCCGCCAAGACCGTGAACAGGAATAGCAACTGCACCGCCTGGACAACCTGATCCAGCACATGTTGCACTTGTCCCAGTATGGACCCCACATCGAACACCGTAAGATTCGGGAAATCACGTACCAACGTCTGGGTCAGGGAGGCGTTATCATCAGAAACGTGAAATGCCGTCATGTAGCTGGCCGGCGCATCGCGAAGTGCAAGCGGCGTCATGATGGCAAAAAAGTTGGCCTGAAACGAATCCCATTTCACATCACGCAAACCACTGACCGTGACTTCCACCGCCCGCCCCGCCACATCGAAGGTAAGCGTGTCATCCACGTCGATCTCCAGCGTTTCGGCCAACCCGGTTTCCAGCGAAACTTCCATTTTTTCCGGATCCAGCCAGCGACCCGCCGCCATCTGGTTGCTAGCAGGCATCGTGTCGGCATAAGACAGGTTGAACTCACGATCCACAAGCCGTTTGGCGCGGTCATCGGCGTAGCGGCCCGGGTCGACCGCCTTCCCATTGATCTCGGTCAGGCGGCCGCGGATCATGGCCGACAGCTGCACATCGCCTGCGCCACCCTGAGCAAGCCGCTGGGTGACAGCACTGCGCTGATCGGGCTGGATATTGATAAGAAAGGTGTTGGGCGCGTCGGGCGGCAGGGTGTTCTGCCATCCGTCCAGCAAGTCGCTGCGCGTCAAGGCCAGCAACAAAAGTATCATCAAACCTAGCGACAGCGAGCAGAGTTGCGCGACGGTAAGGCTGCGGCGCCGCGCCATGCCGGCGACGGCGAAACGCAATGCCGGATGGCCGTTGACATGATTGCGTAGCAAACCAAGCAGGCGAACCACCGCATATGCCACCAGGGCGAACGCGCATAATGCAAGCAGAAACCCGCCGGCTATCACGACGCTAAGGCGCAAGTCGCCGGAGATCCACACAATTAGGGCGAAGAAAGCCAGCAAGCCGACGCCGTACGGGGGCCAGCGTCTGGTAATGCTGCCCACGGCGTCGCGCCGCAGCACACGTGCGGGAGGGACTTGGCGCAAAGCGGCCAAGGGGGGCAAGGCGAATCCCAATAGCAGCATGAAACCGGTCAGCATCCCCTGCTGCACGGTGAGCCAGGACGCTGGCGGCAAACTGCTGTCCAGCCAGGCAGCGACCACCGACACCAAGCCCAGATGCACCAAGTAGCCCGCCGCAACGCCCGCTGCCGATCCAACCAGGGCCAGGAGCAGGAATTCGACCCATAACATGAGCGTGAGCTGAGACTTGCTGGCGCCCAGGCACCGCATGATCGCGATGCCATCCTGATGCCGCAAACTGAAGCGGCGCGCTCCAAGGGCAACGGCGACAGCGGCAATCATTACCGTCAATAAGCTAACAAGGACAAGAAACTGATGCGCACGAGCCAGGGCGCGTTGCACTTCCGGCCGGTTGTTTTCCAACGAACTGAGTTTTTGACCCCGCTGCATCTGCGTGGTCAGCCACTCTTTGTAGGCCGCGACCGGCCCGGGCGACCCCGCAGCAAGCAATTGGTAAGAGACGCGGCTGCCGGGAGCGATCAGCCCGGTTGCCGGCAGGTCGCCAAGTGCCACCATAACCCGTGGCGCCAAGTTCACGAATTGCATGCCGCGATCCGGTTCGTAAGTAATGACGCGTGCGACCCGCATGCCGGCATCGCCGACCATGATGGTGTCGCCCACCGAAATACCCAGCATGCCCAGCACCTGGGGATCGACCCATACCGTCCCCGTGTCGGGCGGGCCGGCAACCGGGCTTCCTTTGCCGGCAGGCGTGTCGGCTAGGCGTAGCTGACCGCGCAGCGGGTACCCTTGCTCCACTGCCTTGAGCGATACCAGCTGGGTGCGCTGCCCGGTGCCAACCATGGAAGGGAACTGAAGGGTTTGCGCGGTTTGCAGGCCGCTTTCCCGGGCCCGTTCAATGAAGGACGCGGGTATGGGCTGATCGGCCTGCAGCGCCAGATCGCCGCCCAGCATTTGCGCCGAATCGCGTTCCAACGCACGACCTACCCGGTCAGCCAGGAATGTTACGCTGGTGACGGCAGCAACCGCAATAATCAAGGCCAGAATAAGCAGGCGCACTTCGCCGGAATGCCAGTCGCGCTTTAGTGCGCGCGCGCCCAACCGAAGATCGGCCAATCGTGAACGCATAGAGTCAGACCTTTATCAACAGCAAAACCATAATGACAAGCAGCATACAGGCAAATATCAGTTTTAACCGGGGTTCAGGCAAGGCATAGGCAAGTTTCACGCCATAGGGTACGAAAAATATACTGCCCAGCGCCATAGGTAGCCCCACAATCCAGTCGGTCTGGCCATGCGCGGCGTAGGTAATCAGCGCCACCAGCGTGCCTGGGACGATCATCGTGAGCGCCAACGCCTGCGCACCCGTTTGGGTCAGTTTAAATACCGTCGTCAATATAGGCACAACCAGCACCGAGCCACCCACGCCGAAAATGCCGCCCGCCATGCCCGCGATCATGCCTATCATGGCGAACCACGCCTTATGATAATCGGCAGCCTCGCGTTTGGCCTGCGCCGGACGTGCGGGTGCAGGCTTGTGCATGCTCTGGTGGATATAAAACAGCGCAATGCAAAGCACAAAGCCGGCATAAATACGGCGCAACAGGATGGGGTCGATGCCTAGCGCGATCTGCACGCCTATCCAGGTAAAGACCACGGAACCTGCAGCGCCCGCTGCAGCGGCACGGAAGTCTATGCTTGCCTTCTGGTTGTACTTGCGCACCGTCATTAATACCGCAGGCAATACCATGATCAGTGCCGTCCCCTGCGCCAGTTGCTGGTCCATGCCCAGCACCAGACCCAGTAGCGGAATAGCCAACAAGCCACCGCCTATGCCCAGCACGCCGCCGGCAAAACCGATAAGGGCGCCAGCCAGCGCGCACGCCAGTACAACAAAGTACCAATCCACCGCCTGCTCCTAGGAATCCTGACGCAGACGATCAATGGCGGTTTCGACACGGTCGACCGCCCAGATTTCCAGACCTTCAATAGGCTGCCGGGGTGCGTTCGCCTTTGGAATGAGGGCAACGCTGAATCCGAGCTTTGCCGCCTCTTTCAAGCGCTCCTGCCCGCGCGGCGCCGGCCGGATCTCACCCGCCAGCCCGACTTCCCCAAAAACCACCAGGCCCTTGGGCAGTGGCCGGTCCCGCAGGGAGGACATGATGGCCAACAAGACTGGCAGGTCCGCTGCAGGTTCCGTGATTTTGACGCCCCCCACCGCATTGACGAATACGTCCTGGTCGTACGTGACAACACCGGCATGACGGTGCAGTACGGCCAGCAACATCGCCAAGCGGGTGGCCTCCAGGCCTACCGACAGGCGACGCGGATTGGGCACATGGGCCGCATCGACCAAAGCCTGTATTTCGACCAGGAGTGGCCGTGTCCCCTCTTGGGTGGCCATGACGCAGGACCCGGCTACATTCTGTTCATGCTGCGACAGGAAAAGCGCCGAGGGGTTGGACACGCCGCGCAAGCCACGGTCGGTCATGGCGAACACGCCCAATTCGTTCACCGCTCCAAAGCGATTCTTGAAGGCGCGCACCAGCCGGAAGGACGAATGAGTATCGCCTTCGAAATACAGGACTGTATCTACAATGTGTTCCAGGACGCGTGGACCGGCAAGTGAACCATCCTTCGTGACGTGGCCGATGAGAATAATCGTGATGCCGGTCTGCTTGGCCAGGCGCGTAAGTTGAGCCGCGCATTCACGCACTTGCGATACCGAACCCGGTGCGGCGCTAAGTTCGCTTGAATACAGGGTTTGGATGGAGTCGATGACTGCCACGCTGGGCCGTTGCTCGGCAAGCGTCGCCGTGATGGCTTCCAGGCGGATTTCGGCAAGCAGGCTGACGTCCCCGGTGGCAAGATCGAGTCGCCGCGCGCGTAGCGCGACCTGCTCGGCGGACTCCTCGCCCGTCACGTACAACACCTTGACGGTGCGCGACAACGACACCAAAGCCTGAAGCAACAGCGTGGATTTTCCGATACCGGGATCGCCGCCAATAAGGACGACAGCGCCGGTTACCAGCCCGCCGCCAAGGACGCGATCAAACTCTGTGATACCGGTGGGTTGCCGCGGCAGTTCACGCGCCTCGATTTCGGCCAGGCTGCGCACGGGACTGACGCCGGCAAGCGGCGCAAACCGGTGCGCCGGCATACCGGTGTCGTGCGATTCGTGCAAGGTGTTCCAGGAGCCGCAATGCGGGCATTTGCCTTCCCATTTGGGGGAAGTGCCGCCGCACTCGGTGCAGACGAAGACAGTTTTGGATTTGGCCATTCCGCGAGTTTAACCGGCGCCCTTTGCGCTACCGGCCGGCAATGCTGCCGCCGCCGTCGACGCCCAGTACCTGGCCCGTGATAAAGCCGGCATCATCGCCGAGAAAAAACGTGACGGCCGCCGCGACTTCCGCAGGCTGGGCAAACCGGCCCATGGGCACCGACGCCAATGCCTTTTTTTCCGCATCGCTTCCTGCTGGATGATTGACCCGCAACAACTGGGTTTCCACCGGCCCGGGCGACACGGCATTGACCGTAATGCCATAGGGTGCCAGTTCAAGCGCCCACGTTTTCGTACAGCCGATGAGTGCGCTTTTCGCTGCGGAATAGCTGGTACGGTTCACGGCGCCATGCGTGACCCGGCTGCAGATATTGACGATGCGGCCTTCCTTACGCGCCTTCATGGACGGAACGAAAGTCTGCGTGACTTGCACGGCAACACGCACATTCAGATCGAACACCTGGTAAAGCGATGCCAGATCGATTTCACCCAACGGCTCGGGAATGACCTCGCCGACATTGTTGACGACGGCGTCCACCGGGTATTTCTCGCGGATGACGCGCAAGATGTCTTCCGTTTCACCCGCATTGTGCAGATCGCAGGAATATAGGTATCCCGGAAAATCAATGTCCTGGGTGTGGCGCGCCAGGCCGACCACATGGCAGCCAAGGTCCGCCAGCTGGCGGCTGATTGCCCAACCTATTCCTTTCGTAGCACCCGTGACCAGCACACACTTGTTCTTCACGTGATTTTCCTTCAACGGTTCATAGAAAAAGAGCTTGGCGCGGCGTACGCGTCAGATGACGACTTCCTGCACACGCGCAGCACGCGCACACAATAACTCATAGCCCAAGGTACCGGCGGCCTGGGCAACTTCGTCCACTGAAGGACCGCCCTCGCCCCACAAGACCGCGCGACTGCCAATATGCGCCTGCGGCACCGGGGTCAAGTCCACTGCCAGCATGTCCATGGAAATCCGCCCCACGAGGCGTGTAGGCACCCCGTCGACGGTCACCGGGGTGCCGGTGGCAGCATGTCGCGGATACCCGTCGGCATAGCCGCAAGCCACAATGCCTATGCGCATTGCCGAGGTGGATGTAAATGTGTAGCCATAGCCGACGCAGTCCCCGCTTCCGATCTCGCGAATGCTGATCAGGCTTGCGGCGAGCGTCATTGCCGGACGCAAACCAAGCGCGCCGGCCGTCTGGTTGCTGTATGGGGAAGATCCATAAAGGCAAATGCCGGGCCGCACCCATTGCTCCGGCTGACCGGTGGCATCGGCCCACAGGCCGGGGCTGAGCGTTGCCGCGGAATTGCAAACACTGATCCTGCCTGGCAAGTTTGCGGTAACTTCGTTGAAGACTTGCAGTTGCAGGCGCGTAACGACGGGATCGTCATCCGCCTTGGCGAAATGGGTCATTTTGCCAAGGCTGCCGATCAGGCCTCTGCCCTGGGCCTCTTGCGCCGACCGATACGCCGCAAGGTACTGTCCTTGCGGGAAACCCAGGCGGTTCATACCGGTATTCAACTTGACGAAAGCGTCGATGGGGCGTTGCACGGTGGCGCGAGCAAGCATGTCGAGCTGTTCCTGGCAATGCAGCGCCGTGGTAAGCCGGTAGTGGTCGATGATGGTCAGATCAGCCGGCTCGAAAAAGCCCTCGAGCAACATGATAGGCTTTGTCCAGCCCGCATCGCGACAGCGCACCGCCTCGTCCAGGTCCAGCATGGCCAGCCCTTCGGCCGCAGCGAAACCTTGCACGGCGTTGGTAATCCCATGCCCATAGGCATTGGCCTTGATGACTGCCCACACGGCCGGCCGCGCGCGATGCAGCTCTGCGGCTGTGCGGTCCAGCTGTTGGGTCACAACGTGAAGATTGTGCTGCAAGGCCGACAACGAAATCGTTGCCGAAATAGGACGTGGCATGGCGCTCCCCGATAGATAGCGAAGTCTAAACCACTTGGGCCACTTCGTTAAGGCCATGTCTTATACTCGGCGCCTATGGCCGTCGATCACTATGAAAATTTCCCTGTCGCTTCCTTGCTCTTGCCCCGCCGCCTGCGGCCGGCGGTCAGGGACATCTACAGGTATGCCCGCACGGCCGATGACATCGCCGACGAGGGGTCCGCTACACCGGAAGAGCGGCTGCGTGACCTAAGCGAATACCGCAAGACGCTGCAGCAGATCGAGGTCGGCATGCCCGCCTTGCCGGACGACGATCCGCTAAGCGCCATATTCAATCCGCTGCGTGCCACCATCGCCGCGTTCAATTTGCCGATGGCGCCTTTTTTTGATCTTATCTCCGCCTTCGAGCAGGACGTGAGCACCCACCGCTATGAAAGCGATGCCCAACTGCTTGACTATTGCCGTCGATCAGCCAACCCGGTGGGCCGCTTGATGCTGCACTTATATCAGGCGGCGTCACCACAGAATATTGCTGAGGCCGATGCCATCTGCACGGGCTTGCAACTCACAAATTTCTGGCAGGATATTGCCATTGATTTCGAGAAGGATCGCATCTACCTGCCCCAGGACAAAATGCTGCACTATGGCGTTACGCAAGCACATATTTCAAAAAGCATGCATGGCGACGCCGCCTGGCAGGCGCTAATGAGCGCCCAGACCCGGCAGGCGCGCGAGCTGCTTATGTCCGGGCTGCCATTGACGCGGCGGCTGGGCGGGCGCATTGGCCTGGAACTCAAGCTTGTGGTCCATGGGGGCTTGCGTATCCTTGAACGTCTCGACCAATTACACTACGACATATTCTTTCATCGTCCCACGCTTAGAAAAGGCGACTGGCTTCGGTTGTGCTGGCGCATGCTGCACTGACCAGCCACTGCCACGCTGCGCCGGGTACATATCACTCCACACCGCTACGAAAACGCATGAGCCCTGACGAATACTGCCAGAACAAAGCCGCCCAAAGTGGTTCGAGTTTCTACTACTCCTTTCTCTTC
>CAZONP010000040.1:0-14722 GCA_964581155.1 uncultured Candidimonas sp.
CGAGCTGCAGCCAGCAGCATGGCAGTGTGGCCGTCATGGCCGCAGGCGTGCATTTTTCCGGGATGTTTGCTGGCGTGCTCGAATGTGTTGATTTCTTGCACCGGGAGTGCGTCCATGTCGGCGCGCAGCCCGACGGCGCGGTCGCCTGGAAGGTTGCCGGTGATGACGCCGACCACACCCGTGACGCCTATGCCCGTGTGTACGGCAATTCCCCAGGATTCAAGCTGGCGGGCCACGATGTCGGCCGTGCGGACCTCTTCGTATGCAAGTTCGGGATGTGCATGGATGTCGCGGCGTATGGCGGTAATTTCGGACTGCCAGCCAACGATGGATTCGGCTACTTTCATATTGCGTGTCCTGTTGTGTGTCGCCAAATGGAAACTTTACCCTTGCTGCGGATTATTGTCTCGGTTGATGTTCAGGTGAGGCTGGATCATGGCGTCAAGTGCGGGCGCGGTATGAATGTTGCCCGCATATACATAGCCGTTGATGGGCCATGGGTCGCGGTGATGGATGTCTTCGCAAATTCCGCCCGCCTCGCGCACAATGAGGGTGCCGGCCGCCACGTCCCACGGCGCCAAGCCCATTTCCCAATAACCGTCGTAGCGGCCGCAGGCCACCCATGCCAGGTCCAACGCGGCGGAACCCAGCCGGCGTATGCCTCGGGTGGTGACCACGGCCTCGTGCAAAGTGGGCATGTATTGGTCGGCAAATGAAAAGTCGCGAAATGGCAGGCCGGTGCCAAGAACGGATTCGCTGAGTAATTCGGTTTTTGAGCAGTGGATACGGCGTTCGTTCAGCCACGCGCCCACGCCATACATGGCGGTGAACAGTTCTTCGCGATTGGGGTCGTACACCACGCCTATGACCGGGGCGTCGTGCAGAAGCGGTGTGTCGCCCGCGACCAATGCGCCTGCGTGCGCCACAAGGGCTATGGATACGGCGTACTGCGGGATGCCATGAAGAAAGTTGGTGGTGCCGTCCAGCGGATCGATATACCAGGTGGCGGCCGAAGATACCTGCCCGCCGCTTTCTTCGGCGACAATACCCATTTGCGGCGTGCGCTCGCGCAGGATTTCAATAATGGCCTGTTCCGCTTCCCGGTCGGCCTGCGACACGAGATCATTGCGGGTTTTCGTATCGATGACGAGCTCGGCCCGGTTATGAGCATACGACTGTAAAATGGCTGCTCCGGCATGAGCCGCAGTAACAGCGGCATCCAGGCAGTCGCTTAATGGCAGGCGGGAAGATGGCATACAGTGGGTTCCGGTCAACAAGAGCGTTGTTCGCTCGGTCACACGCCATTGTACGTGACGATATTACAATTTTGCCTTGCGGTCATATATGTCCACCAACTACGAGCCGCTCATTCCGGCGGCTGTCGCGCCCGACCAACGCGGCGTTCCTTATAGTCTTGCCTACAACGACGTCTACCATCCCGTCTGGGGTGCCGGCGAGCAGGCGCGACGCGTTTTCCTTCACGGCAACGGTCTGCCCGAACGTTGGCAAGGCAAGCCCGTGTTCACGGTTTGCGAGACTGGTTTCGGTCTGGGGCAAAATTTTCTGGCGCTTTGGCAAGCATGGCGCTCCGACCCGCAACGGCCGGCCCGCCTGCATATGGTTTCATTCGAGGCCCACCCCTTTACACAAGACGATTTGCGCCATTATTTGCTTTGCGGGCTCACTGGCCCGCACGCCCTTATGGCCAACGAACTTGTCGATGCCTGGCCGCCCCTGTTGCCAGGGGTGCACAGATTGGAGTTTGATGGCGGCCGGGTCACGCTGACTCTGGCGTTCGGTGCAATCAAGCGGCTTGCCAGGCAGGTGACGGCCAGTGTGGACGCCTATTTTCTGGATGGCTTCGCACCGCGCGTAAATCCGGAGATGTGGACCCCGTCGCTGTTCGGTCAGATGGCGCGCATGGCCAATGCCGGCGCCACGCTGGCTACGTGGTGCTGCGCGGGCGACGTGCGGCGCGGCCTGAGCGTGGCGGGCTTTGTCGTGTCCAAGGTGCAAGGTTATGGCGGCAAGCGTGAGATAACCGTTGGCAAACTACGCCCCGGCATGGGCAAAGTTCCCGCAGCGGCAAGCTCGCGTAAATCCATGCTCGTCGTGGGCGGCGGATTGGCTGGCGCGGGCATTGCCCACGCGCTGGCCACGCGCGGGCACAAGGTTACGGTTCTCGATCCCGTCTTTGCCCATGGACGCAGTGCAAGCCACCGGGGCCACATTGCGGCGGCGCTTACGCCAACCATCAGCATCGATGACGACGTCCGCTCACGGCTCAGCCGGGCAGGGGTGAATCGCGCGTTGCATCGCTGGCAGCCGCTGGCGTGCGGGGCCAGGCCGCAGCGCTGCGGGACGATCGAGCTTATCAGCGACTCAATGAACGCCCAGCGCCGCCGGCAGGCACTGGAGTCCCTGGCATTTCCCTCCAGCTGGGTCAGATGGGTCAACGCCGAACAGGCGTCGCAGTTGTCGGGGCTCGCCCTGACAGCCGGTGGGCTGTACTTTGCCGATGGGCAATGCGTGCGTCCCGAGCCATTGCTGGATGCCTTGTTCGACCATCCCGGTATTACATGTGTCGCGGCCCACGTACATCAACTGAAAGCGGCGGGTGACGATGAATGGCTGGCAATGGACACCCAGGGCCAACCGCTGGCCGACGCGGGCGAGCTTGTTTTGGCCAATGCGGGGCAAGCGGGGCGTCTATTGGCGACTGTGCCGGAGTTGCTGTCGTTACCCAAGCTTCAAGGAATATTCCAGCTTGCGGGGCAAGTCAGTTATTTTCCTGAGCAGGACGGGCTTGTGGCGCGCACGGTGTTGGCGGGCGACGGCTATTGGCTTCCGCCCGTCGGCGGCAGGTGCGTCGCCGGAAGCACGTATGTATTGAATCCGCCGTGCAGCGACGTGACGCATCCAGGCCATGTCGAAGTGCGGGAAAAGGCGGCGGCGCTGCTAAATGTGTTACCGTCGCGACTTGGTCCACGCCCCGGTCTGGACGATGGCTGGGCAGGTTGGCGCGCGGCGGTGGCCGACCGTCTGCCGGAAATTGGCAGAGTTGACGGCGTGGTCGGCCTGTGGCTTGCTTGCGCTTATGGCTCTCGGGGACTTAGTTGGTCTGCGCTTGCCGGGGACGTAGTTGCCGCTACGATCGATAACGAGCCATTACCATTGGAACGGGAGTTGCTACATAAAATCGCGCCAAGATGATGCCTTTCAATGCTCTGTGAAAGCCGCATAAATAAACACGATTTTATTTTATAGCCTAAATCCGTCAGAATAGTGGTCTTTAAATGCTTTTTGGGCGTAAGCCCCAAGGATTGCGCTGTGCCGCCCAAGTCTGACCTTGCTCACGTGACGCAACTTACTACGCTGGAATTCCTTAACGCGAAATCGACGCGAGCCGATTTCGCCATCGACGGTGCTGAGCTCCAGCTCCAGGTCGAAACCCATGCTCCCGGCGTGTATCGCCTGCGCTGTGGGCTACCGGGGGCGCTCGATATCGAAAAGCCCACCGCACGATCGAAAGCGCACGCGGAAATTCTGCTGGCGCGACAGGAAGCCGTGGGCGAGCTGGCCCTGTGTTCCATCGCAAGTCCTGCGGAACAGGGCTGGCGTCTGCACCAAGGCGACACTGTACTGGATATCCACCGTTCACCGCTGGAAATCGCCTTGTACCGTGGCGACGCGTGTGTGCTGCGCTCCACCGCCGGCGCCACACTGCGGTGTGAAGCCGCCGGCGATACGTTCGCCTGGCATCTGAGTCTGGAACTCGATGGTGACGACGCATTGCATGGACTTGGTGAAACCGCGGGCGAGCAGGATCGGCGTGGCACATCGGTAGTATCGGATCAGATCGGTTCCCGGGCGCTGCCTTTGATTTGGAGCCCCAAAGGATGGGGCCTATATGTAAACTCGCTGGATCGCGTGGAACACGATCTGGGCCGGGGCGACGCCGGCAGGTACCAGGCAACTGCTCATGGCGCCATGCTGGATATATTCCTGTTTGTGGGAGACCCGGCAGAGATTCTCAGCCAGTACACCGCCCTGACCGGACGTGCAGGCCAGCCTGGCTTATGGCCGATGGGCGTATGGCTCGATCAGGCGCCTGGCCAGACGGCTGACGATACGCTGACCACGGTACAGGCATTTCGCGATAATCAGTGGGGTCTGGATGTCGTTCGCCTGGCGGCGCCCGCCGTCTATGGTTTTCAGGCAGACAAGCCGGCGTTCGAGTGGGCGGCCGATCGCGTGCCCGACGCGCGGAATCTGTTCAATTTGTTCCATGATCTGAATACCCAAGTGGCCGCACCGTCGTTCCCCGGAGTTCCCGTTGGAACGCGCATGTTCGAGGAATGGGAGGATCGCGGCTGGCTCTTGCTCAACGACGATGGGACCGCCCACGCGTTTCCCGGCAATGATGTCACGGGCGGTCAGGATTTTGGTCTTCTGGATCTGACCAATAAAGATGCCTATAAATTGTGGATGGAAAGGCAGCGCCAGTATGTCGACGAGGGCCTGGACGCTCCTGCCTGCGACATTCAGATCGACATACCGGATGGCATAACGGCACGAGGCGGCGAAACTGCGGCGGTATTGCGCACGGTATATCCCGTGTTGACACGCAGGGCGTTGTTCGATGCTTTTGCCGGACACAAGACGCCGCAAGAGGGGGTAATTTGCAGCACCGACCTGTTCCCAGGCGCACAGCGCTATGCCTGGCAAACCGGCCCCAACGTCGCCAACGATTGGGCGGGTCTGGAACACACGCTGCGCACGGCATTATCGTTGGGCGACAGCGGCATACCAGTGCAGACGCACCAGATTGGCTCGAATACGCACCCAACCGATAGCATGACGCCGGAGCTGTATATCCGATGGCTAGCCATGGCGGTGTTCTCCGGAAATTTCAGTTTTCAGGCAATCCCGGCTTTATTGCCCACAGCATTCGACGCCGCCACGCGCGAACTCGTTGGGCACTGGCTGCAGTGGCGTTATCGCCTTGTGCCGTATGTGTTGGGAATCATTGAAGATGCCGTCCGATCCGGCTTGCCGGTTCAACGGTCAATGGCGCTATCTTTTCCAGGCGACCCTATTGCGCAGGCATGGGATACCCAATACCTTCTTGGTCCCGCGCTGCTCGTGGCGCCGGTCCTGGCGCCCGGTTCGCAGGCGCAGGTTTACTTGCCGGCCGGCGATGCCTGGTGGGACCTGAACACCGGGTGGCGCTACGAGGGGGGAACCACCTGGACGGTGGACGTAGGCCTGGATTCCTTGCCCATCTTCGGGCGGGAAGGGCATATGCTCAGCCTGGGTCCAACGGCGCAGCACACCGGCGACTTCAATTCGGCGCGTATTCTGGACGAGGTCTGGATGTTTGGTATGCCTGAACACAGCCCCGTCGTGATGCGCAACAAAATCCGCGTCATGCAAATGCAAGGTTCCAGCTATATCAAAGGCCTGGAAGGGCTGCGCATCCTGCCCTCGGAAGGCCTGGAAGTCAAAAGGCGTGGCGCCGAAGTGCGGATTTCCCGGGCCCGTTGAGGCGCAAGGCAAGTTCACGGGCTGATCCAGTAAAAAAAGAGGGGCGACGAGCCCCTCTTTTTTTTGCGCTGGGAACGCCAGGCGAAGTGGTGGTATCTAATGCGGTGTGAATGACCTTTTAGGTGAGAACATGTCGCTTGCCCTCGTGAAATCAATCGAAGAGAACAGCAGTGATGCCCGCCTTGTGCAACGGGTGGCGGCGGGCGAGCGAGCGGCGCTCGAATCGCTCATGCGTCGCTACAACCAACGCCTGTATCGCGTGGCGCGCAGCATACTGCGCAGCGAGGCCGATGCGGAGGAAGTGGTGCAGGACGCCTTCTTCAAGGCTTACTGTGCCATAACTAAATTTCGCGGTGATGCAAGTTTGTCGACCTGGCTGGTACGGATTGTGGTCAATGAGTCTAACCGGCGCCTGCGCAAGATCAATCGGCTATCGACATGGCTCGAATTCAACAGTGACGCACGGGACGACGAAATGACGGCCGACACGACAACAGGTGATTACAAGTCGAACCAGCCTGAACCGGCTATGTTGCGCAAAGAGCAACGAGCAATCATCGAGGCTTATATCGATGAACTACCCGATTTATTCCGTTCCGTGTTCGTCATGCGGGCAATCGAAGAGTTGACCGTGGAAGAAACATCGGTGTGCCTCGGCATCCCGGCGGCCACGGTGCGCTCGCGATACTTCCGCGCCCGCAAGCAACTGCGACAGCGCCTGACGAACCATGAAACCAGCAGTATCGAGCATGCCTTCTCCTTTGCCGGAGACCGGTGCGATCGCATCGTGGCGGGTGTGATGGCGCGCCTGGACCGGCTTGCTGAATCGAACGAACGTTAACCGGCTTTACGATTTTCACGCTGTTCCCAAAGGAGATTGCCATGTCGTTTCTCAGTTTCATTCATCAGCCGGACACGCGCGACGCGCGCCGGGCGTTCCTGGGCAAATCCGGGGTCATGTTGTCCGGAGCCGCAGTGGCTTTGATGGCGGGCCACGAAGCCCTGGCCAAGGGTAAACCGTCGGGCGCCTCGGATGCGCGCATTCTTAACACGGCGCTGGGGGCCGAACTGGAGGCCATCGCGGCGTATCAGGTAGGCGCCGAAAGTGGACTGCTGAAAAAGCCGGCGCTGGACCTTGCGCTGACGTTCCAGGGGCATCATAAGGAGCATGCGGAGTTATTGTCGAAGACTATAAAAACGCTGGGCGGTAGTCCCGTCGAGCCAAAGAAGGTCTACACGTTCCCGACTGACACGCTTAAGTCGGACGTGGATGTCTTGCAATTCGCCGCCATGCTGGAAAAAGGCGCGGTCAGTGCTTATTTGGGTGCGGTTCCGGTATTCGACAATCGCGACTTGGCCAAGGCTGCGGCCAGCATCTTGGGCGACGAAGCCATGCACTGGGCGGTTTTGCGCCATGCCCTTGGCCAAACGCCCGTGCCGTCGGCCTTCGTCGCATGAAAGCCGTTGCCTGGCGCAGCCTGGTGGTAGCTGCCATGGTTGCCGGGTATGGCGCCGCCACGCCGGCTCAACGGCTGGCAGTGGCGCCAGGCGACGCGTTTAGAGGTGAAGCAGTCTATTCGCGTTGCCTAGCATGTCACGCGCTGGCATATGATCGCACCGGACCCCGCCACTGCGGTGTGTTTGGCAGGCAGGCGGGCACCGTCGCCGGTTTCTTGTACTCCGACGCCATGAAGTCGTCCGGCATAATTTGGGACGAAGGCACGCTTGACGTCTTTTTGCGCGATCCAATGGGTGTCGTGCCAGGCACGGCCATGGGATATGCCGGCATACCAGATGATCAGGAACGTGCCGATTTAATTGCGTGGCTGAAGCGGGAAAGTGCCGCACCGCAATGTGACGGCAAATGAGCCCGGAGGCCGGGCACGGGTGGGCCGCCCACCGCCCGCAACGGGTTCAAGCCAGCGGCACATCGACTACCAGCCCGGGCGCGAATTCAGGGTTCTCGTTGATCCCGTCCTTGGCATACCCACGAGGGTTGCATAGCACGCGAGTGCCTCCGACTTGATAGTCGAAGCTGTCATGGGTGTGACCGTGTATCCACAGCACGCTGCGTCCCGCGACAAGAAGGTCTTCGCTATTCGAGACGAAACAGCAGTTCACAGACGAACCTTCGAAGCGGGGATGCACGCTGCGCGGCGAGGGCGCATGGTGGGTAATGACGACGGTGGGTCCGTCGAAGGCCTCGTCCAGGCGTGCGTCGAGCCATGCCCGGTTGCTACGAAAAAGCGCTTCCATTTCGTGTGGCGTCAGGGTGGCGCCTGTGGCGTCCGACGTAATTCGGGCGAAGTCCAGCGTGAATTTAAGGGCGTCCGCGATGGCTTGTTCGCGTGGGGCTCCGGGGCCGTACAGGTTGAAGTCAGTCCATAACGTAGAGCCCAGGAATCGCACGCCGCCAAGGATAATGGCTTCGTTATCCAGAACATGCACCGTTGTGCCCTGGGCATGTTGCTTCAACGCCTGCACCGTGCTCGTGAGGCTGCCGCCATAAAATTCGTGGTTTCCTGGAATATACAGCACAGGCTTATTGAAGCCGCGCGCCCATTCGATTGCCTGGGCCGGCCGTGCAATGTCGCCGGCCAGAATGACGATGTCCGCGTCGGTGTGGGGCAGTGGCAGACCGGCCTGGCTTAGATGCAGATCCGAGAGGATATTGAGTCGGGTTGAGCGTGAAGATGGCATGGTTATTGAACTTTGAGGGGAATGGTCGTTTGACACCCATTTTAAATGGCGTCATAATCTCGTTCTTCGGTTGGGTCGTTAGCTCAGTTGGTAGAGCACCGGACTTTTAATCCGTTGGTCGCGCGTTCGAGCCGCGCACGACCCACCACCGAACTTTATTCTAAAAGCCAGTCATTCGTGACTGGCTTTTTTTTCAAGACTTTATCATGGCTGTGCTTGTGCTTCATGCTTTTTGCGGTCGCCCATATTGCCCGAAATTATAAGTCTACACATAGTTGGCGGCGCTGGTTATGTTAAATTATGATTCGGCCATAGCCCCGCCAAGCGTCTAATTTTACTAAGCTTTTTGCCTTGATCCGTCTGGAAAACATCCATAAGACTTATGCGTCACCCGGCCGCGTGTCTCACGCTCTGGCCGGTGTGGATTTGCACGTGCAGGAAGGCGAGGTATTTGGAATCATCGGTCGTTCCGGCGCGGGGAAAAGCACACTCATACGCATGCTTAACCTGCTCGAAACACCCACGGCCGGGGCGGTGTGGGTGGGTGGTCAAGATATAACGCAATTTACCGAGGTGCAGTTACGGCAGTTCCGGCATAACGTCGGAATGGTGTTTCAGCATTTTAATTTATTGCGGTCCAGAACCGTGCTCGATAACGTATGTTTCCCCTTGCGCCTTGCGGGCCTGGGCCGCGCACAGCAATTGGAGCGCGCGCACGAGGTGTTGGCGCTGGTTGGCCTGAGCGACCATGTAAAAAAACACCCCAGGCAATTGTCGGGCGGGCAGCAACAGCGCGTCGGAATCGCCCGGGCCTTGGCCAACAGCCCCAGATTGCTGTTGTGCGACGAAGCCACGTCGGCGCTCGACCCGGAGACAACGCAATCCATTCTGCGCCTGCTGCTCGACATCAATAAGCGCCTGGGGCTCACCATAGTGTTGATCACTCATGGCATGGATGTCATTCGTGCCGTTTGTGATCGTGTTGCGGTGATCGATGCAGGGCGTATCGTAGAGTGCGGGGAAGTCCCCGATGTCTTTCTTCACCCCTCGCACCCGGTCACGCAGTCGCTGTTGTCCGAAAGTGGTATGGACGCCGAAGGGTGGCGCGAGATGGCCGGGGGCACGCAAGGGCGCCTGGTGCGCCTGAGCTTTCGCGGTGAAGCCACCGTTCAGCCCATGCTTAGCCGGGTTGGCCGGGAACTGAACCTGGACTTCAGTATCCTGCAAGGCTCCGTCGGACGTATCAAGGACACGCCATACGGCCAACTTGTCGTTGCGGTTCATGGTAGCGAGGATACACAGGCGCGGCTGGCCGATGCTTTTGCGGCCCAAGGTGTTCAATGCGAGGTGTTGCGCCCATGATGTTCGCCAATATCGACTGGCCGCTTATTGGCGAAGCCACCATCGACACATTGTTGATGACCGGCTTTTCGTTGATTTTCACCGTGATTATCGGCTTGCCCCTGGGGGTGTTGCTGTTTCTGACGAGCAAACACCAGATGCTGCAGAATAGTCCGGTTTATCATGGGCTGTCGTTTGTCGTGAACGTTTTGCGTTCTGTGCCGTTTCTTATTTTGCTAATTGTAATGATACCGCTCACGCGGGTGCTTGCCGGTACGTCGCTGGGCGTCGAGGGCTCCATTCCGCCGCTGGTCGCCAGCGCTGCACCATTCTTTGCCCGGCTGGTTGAAAATGTATTGCGTGAGCTGGATCCAGGCGTGTCAGAAGCATGCAGGGCAATGGGCGCCAATTCCAGGCAGACCGTGCTGCTGGCTTTAATTCCGGAGGCAACCACCGGCATCGTGGCGGCAACCATCGTGACGGCCATTGCCCTAGTGGGCTATTCGGCCATGTCAGGCGTTATTGGCGGAGGCGGGCTGGGCGACCTTGCTCTGCGTTTCGGGTACCAACGCTACCAGACGGATGTAATGGTCGTGACCGTTCTCATCCTTGTGGTAATGGTGCAACTATTGCAAGTGTTCGGCGACAGGCTTGTCGCCCGACTGAATCGTAAGTAATTTCACAGGAGTGTCAGCCATGTTGTTTAAGAAAATTGCGCCAGTATTGGCCGTATCAATCGCGGCGTTGCTGTCCGGCATCGCGCACGCGGAACGGCTCAGCATTGCGGCCACCCCCGTGCCGCACGCCGAGCTGCTGGAACTGGTGAAGCCCGTGTTGGAAAAAGAAGGTGTCGAACTGGATATCAAGGTATTCACCGACTACGTTCAACCTAATGCGCAAGTGGCCGATGGTCATATTGACGCCAACTTTTTCCAGCATAAGCCGTACATGGACTCCTTCAACAAAGAGCATAAGTCGGGACTGGTTTCCGTAGGACTGGTTCATGTTGAGCCGTTCGGTGCGTATTCCCAAAAAATCAAGGACATCAAGGACTTGAAGAAAGGAGCGCTCATTGCGTTGCCGAACGACCCATCCAACGGTGCCCGTGCCCTGCTGCTTTTGCAAAAGGAAGGGCTTATCAAACTGAAAGATCCAACCAATATCCTGGCCACGTCGCGCGATATCGTCGAGAATCCCAAGGACTTGAAGTTCCGCGAACTCGAGGCAGCCACGCTGCCACGCATTCTGCCCGATGTCGATCTGGCGTTGATCAATACCAATTACGCTCTGGAAGCCGGTCTTAATCCCGTCAAGGATGCCTTGTTCATCGAGGGCGCCGATTCACCTTACGCAAATCTGGTTGCCACCGTTGAAGCCAAGAAAGACGCGCCCGCCATCGCGAAACTGATCAAGGCGCTGAACAGCGAAGAAACCAAGGCATTCATCTTGAAGCAGTACAAAGGGGCCATCGTTCCCGCTTTCTAGCGTTTTCCAGCGCTTTTGCGGCACGCGGCTTTCGGTTACCATTGTTTTTTTACAGCCGGCAACCACAAGTCGCTGCTGCACGTTACGGTTCATATTCGAACGGTCGCCAAATTTAAGGAGTCATCATGCTTACAAAAACGATCAAAACCGCATTGGCGGGGCTGGCCCTGGCCCTGGCGCTACCCGCCGGTAGCGCACTGGCGCAAGACAAAGAGCTTCTGGTAGCGACCGATACCGCCTTCGTTCCTTTCGAGTTCCGCGAAAACGGCAAGTACACGGGCTTCGACATCGAACTGTGGGAAGCCATTGCCAAGGAGGCAGGCCTTAAATATAGCCTTCGCCCCATGGATTTCAACGGGATTATTCCTGGCCTCCAAACGCGCAACATAGACGTCGCATTGGCAGGCATCACCATTCGCGACGACCGCAAGAAAGTCATCGATTTCTCCGATCCATACTATGAAAGCGGTCTTGCCATCCTTGTTGATACCAACAATTCCGAAATAAAGACAGCCAAAGACCTGGAAGGCAAGCTGGTGGCGGTCAAGATCGGGACGGCCACGGTCGATTACCTGAAGTCCAACGTGCCCAACGCCAAACTGAAGCTCTTCCCGAATATCGACAACGCCTTCCTGGAACTTGCCACTGGCCGCGTCGAAGCCGTGGTCCACGACACGCCCAACTTGCAATACTTCGCAAAGACGGGCGGCAAGGGTAAGGTCAAGGTGGTGGGGTCGCTCAAAAGCGGCGACTTCTACGGCATTGCATTTCCGAAGGGCAGCGAACTGGTCCCTGTTGTAAACAGCGCGCTCAAGACTCTGCAGGCCAACGGCCAGTACGATGCGTTGTACGCGAAGTGGTTTGGCGAGAAAGCGGCCGCCGTCCAATAATACAAAGACAGGCATTTCCGACGGCGATCAGGTGTACGCACTGGATCGCCGTTTTCTTTTGACCGCCCGCACACATCAGGTCGACGGGAATTCATTTACAAGGCAATCAACGTGACGTTTGAATGGTCTGCCATCTGGGATGCATTACCCAGCCTTCTCGAAGGCACAAAAATGACGATCATGATCACCCTGCTGGGTTTGATCGGGGGAACGATCATTGGCTTCTTGTCGGGGATCGTCACGACATACGTGAAAGTATTGGTCACCTGGAGGACGGCGACAATCGCAGTCGCTTCTGTGGTTGTCCTGTTTATTCTTGCTCGCCTTGCTTCGTGGCTGGGCGCCACCTTGCTCGCCGGCGTGCCCGATTGGGCATGGCTGGCGCTGCAGGTGGCCGTGATCCTGGTGGTGTTGTGGCGTTTCGCCGCATACATTCCGGTGGCGCTCTCATTCCTGGCGCAGCTTTATATCCTGTTGATACGCGGCACGCCTATCGTCGTTCAAGTCATGTTCATTTATTTTGCACTGCCGCTCATCTTTGGATGGCGGATCGACGCCGTGCTTGCCGCCATTTTCACCTTGGTCATCAATTCCGGCGCTTATATCGCCGAAATCGTGCGTGGCGCGCTGCTATCGGTGCCCAAGGGGCTGAAAGAAGCGGGACAAGCCATGGGCCTGCCGTTCTACAAGATATTGGCCTACATAATCGGGCCTGTCGCACTGCGCCGCATGATACCGGCCATGGGCAACCAGTGCATCATCAGCCTCAAGGATTCGTCGCTATTCATAGTGATCGGCGTTGCTGAGCTGACGCGTCAAGGCCAGGAAATCATTGCCAGCAATTTTCGTTCGGTTGAAATATGGGGCGCGGTTGCGGTGATTTATCTGATCCTCACCGGTCTTATCGCGCTTACCCTGAAGTTTGTCGAGCACAGGACGCAAATCGTATGACTATTGTCGAATTCAAGAATGTCGTGAAACAGTTCGGGGACAATACTGTGCTCGATGGAATCAGCCTCACCATCGATAAGGGTGAAGTCGTGGTTGTCGTCGGTCCGTCGGGCTCGGGCAAATCAACGTTTCTACGCTGTATAAATGTACTGGAATCCATACAGGGCGGCGATATCATCGTCAATGGCCTTAGTGTGCTGGGCAGCCCCGCGCAAGTGCGCGAACTGCGGCGTGAAGCGGGCATGGTCTTCCAGCAATTCAATCTGTTCCCCCAGCTGACCGCCCTTGAAAACGTGATGTTTGGTCCGGTGCACACACGAGGAACCAGGCGCAAAGAGGCCCGCGAAGAGGGCCTTGCCTTGCTCGCCAAAGTGGGCTTGGCCGAAAAGGTTAATAATTACCCGGGCGAATTGTCCGGTGGGCAACAACAACGCGTGGCTATCGCCAGGGCGCTGGCGATTCGTCCACAGCTAATGTTGTTCGATGAGCCCACGTCCGCGCTGGATCCCGAACTGCGTCACGAAGTTCTTAAAGTCATGCAGGACGTGGCTGAAGGTGGCATGACGATGGTGGTCGTCACTCACGAGATGGAATTTGCCCGCAAGGTGGGAAGCCGCCTGATCTTCATTGACCAAGGCAAAATCGCCGAAGACGGACCGCCCGAGGAACTGCTTAGCAACCCGCCTACTCAACGATTGAAAGACTTCCTGCAGCACGTGGCTTAGGCAAGTCGTTAACGTACGACGCGCAAGGTGCGTGTCGCGCTGGGCTGCTTGTTGCCTGCCTTGATGATCTTTACTGTGACCTGGCGCGCAGTAAAGCCTTCAGGCAAGGGCGCGACGCCATGTACATGGGCATACTGCTCCAGTTCCACTGAGAAGGGCGGCACTTCCAGGTTGGCCGCTTTGCCCGACGTATATCGGCCATTGACGATCAGTTGCACCTCTCCTGAAAACGCCTCTGTCTTGCCTTCGTCCTGCATGATCAGTAGTTGGTAGTCCAACTGCCCCGCGTCATTTGAGAACGATGCCGCGCGGATGCCGGGCGACGTGCCTCGAGGATCCGCCGGCATGGCATCGGCAAATAATTGCAGGTCGGCGGTGATTTTGCTTACTTGGTCCTGAAGCGCCTTGGCTTCCGCCGTCTGAGTGTCCAGCCCAGATCGCGTTTCCTTCAAGTCGCGCGTCAGTTGACCGAGCTGCGCTTGCAGGCGTTGCTTGTCCATGTTGGCGCTATTCAAGTCGTAATGCAATTGTTCGGACTGTTCGACCGTCAGCCGGGTCGGCCCATAGCTTTTCTGCAGGAACAGCAACCCGCCCGCGCCCAGCACAACACCGCTTAACATCAATACCAACCATCGGGGTATACGGCGGGTACGACGGGTGGTGCCGTACGCCGTGGGTTTGAAGACGCGGCGTTTAGATGATCCGAACATGGGTATTATTTCCTGTATAGCTTGACGACCGAATGAAGGTGGGCATCCGGTGTAGAAAGCCCTAAAGGATAGACGCTATTGCGGACTTGTATCGCGGAAAGCAAGCGTTGGTTTCGCTTTGAAATGGCTGGATACTTCACTTTAGGGCTGAACAGTAGTGTAACTGGCGAAGGACGGGATCGCCAGTCCGGTGCTCGTGACGGTCTTATCTGGTATATGAACCGGCGCTTCGTTCTCTTGCATCGGCCTGGTATATGAACCGGCGCTTCGTTCTCTTGCATGGGTGTCTGGTATTTAAACCGGTGCCGGTGACGGAGACTGGGTGGGCACAGACGGCTCGCGGTCAAGGCGTTGCCTTGACTTCCCGCGCGTC
>CAZONP010000041.1:0-8150 GCA_964581155.1 uncultured Candidimonas sp.
GTGCCTCTCAGCGAAACCCTTCGCGGCTTCAAAATGATCGTTGAAGGCGAATGCGACACATTGCCCGAACAGGCTTTCTACATGGTCGGTTCGATCGACGAAGCGTTCGAAAAAGCCAAGAAAATCCAATAAGGAATCCCTATGGCCTATCTGAATGTTGATGTCGTCAGCGCGGAAGAGTCCATCTTTTCCGGAGAAGCGAAATTCGTGGCGCTTCCTGGCGAATCGGGCGAGCTCGGTATCCTGCCCGGACACACGCCGCTTATTTCGCGTATTCGGCCGGGAACGGTCAAGGTCGTTTTGGCCGATGGTTCTGAAGTCAACATCTTTGTTGCCGGCGGTATCCTGGAAGTGCAGCCGGGAACGGTCACGGTATTGACCGACACGGCCATCCGTGCGGAAGATCTTGATGAAGCCAAGGCGATCGAAGCGCGTAAACGCGCCGAGGAAGCGTTGCGCAACACCAAAGACAAGACCGATATCGCGGTGGTTGAAGCCGAACTTGCCATGCTTGCCGCCCAGGCAGCGGCGGCACGCAGGCTTAGCCAGGGGCGCCGTTCGCATTAAGCAATGCAAGGTATCCCGGGGCGCGGTTTTCGCGCTCCCGTAAAGAATAAGGCACCCGAGGGTGCCTTATTCTTTTTCGCGGGTTAGGTACTTTCCGACTTAAGATTATTCCGAATTGTTACCAAGTGATTCATTAATTACTCTTGCCGTGTCATTAACAAGCCTCCCGGAGGACACCATGAGAGAATGTCTGGATTGCGCCGTACTCAGTACCGAATGCACCGAACAATTAATCGCGCCCTGGTTCCAGGGGCATTCGGGTGGCAGGCTGAATCTTCATCGCCTGGCCGCCGTGTCCATCAACGATCCCGACTCCGTCGGTGTCTTGGCTGCATGCTCCATGCGCTTAAGGCGCTTCGACGCCTGCTTGCTACCCGTGGCGGGGCATAACCTTGGCTGGGCACGCACAGCCTTGCTGGCGGCCCAAGGGGCAATGCATACGCCTGTGCTGGCGCTGGTGCATGATCTCAAGGCGGCGGCGTTGAACGATTTGTATAGCTTGGGGCTTGCCGACTTCATCCGCATGCCCATCTGCACGGAAGAAGTCCGCGTACGCGTGGAACGTTTGCTCGACGACAGACGCTACTTGGCGCAGGCTGGGCCCAAGCCCGTTGGCCTGGGCGAAGTACGGGGCAGCTACAAGGCGGCGCCCAATCTTTGCGCATCCAACGCCCAGGAAGCCATATGCGCTACTATCCTGGATCGCAGCGGTACCGAGCTGGAAGCGTTCGCCGTGGCGTCGGCATCGCGCTGCGCCACCACCAAGGAATCGTTTCGTGCCGCTAAAAGCAAGGTAATCGAACGATTCGAACGCGCCTATATTACGGCAGCCTTGGGGCGCCATTCGGGTAACATTGCCATGGCAGCGCGCGCTGCTCAAAAGCACAGACGCGCGTTCTGGGCTCTAATGCGTAAGCACGAAATCGAAGCTGCGCCATTTCGCAACGATCCATCCCACTTAGACCTCCGGGACGGTTAAAATCAGGCTTCTCAGAATAAGGATTGATGTGTCTGCTCCCCAATTGAAAAACGATATCTTCCTGCGGTCGCTAATGCGCGAGCCGGTTCCGTACACGCCGCTATGGCTGATGCGCCAGGCAGGCCGCTACTTGCCCGAATACAACGCCACACGGGCGCGTGCAGGGTCGTTTCTTGCGCTGGCGCAGAATCGCGAATATGCATGTGAAGTCACGCTGCAACCGCTCATGCGCTTCGACCTGGACGCAGCCATATTATTTTCCGACATCCTGACCATTCCCCACGCCATGGGTCTGGGGCTGGATTTCCTGGCCGGTGAAGGCCCGAAGTTCGCGCATCCCTTACGCCATGAAGACGACGTCAAGAAGCTTGCTGTTCCAGACCTTTCAAAGCTGCAGTACGTATTCGATGCGGTTTCCCTGATCCGCAAGGAGCTCGACGGCAAAGTGCCGCTCATCGGCTTTGCCGGCAGCCCATGGACCGTAGGCTGTTACATGGTCGAAGGGCAGGGGTCGTCCGACTACCGAATCATCAAGACCATGCTCTACAGCCGGCCCGATTTGTTGCACCGCATTCTCGAAGTAAACGCACAGGCAACGCTGGCCTACCTGAATGCTCAAATTCAGGCGGGCGCTCAGGCGGTAATGATCTTCGACAGCTGGGGTGGGGTGTTGGCCGACTCGCTGTTCCAGGAATTCTCGCTGGCATATACCCGTAAAGTTGTGGAAGGCCTTATTCGTGACCACGACGGCCGCGTTGTTCCTTCCATCGTATTCACCAAAGGCGGCGCTCAATGGATCGAAGCCATTGCCGCGTGTGGCTGCGATGCGGTAGGGCTGGACTGGACGGCTAACCTGGGCCAAGCGCGCCGGCGTGTCAACGACAGCGTCGCCTTGCAAGGCAACCTTGACCCCATGGCCTTGTTCGGTACCGACAATGCCATACGCGCCCAGGCGCGCAATGTCATCGACGACTTCGGCCCTGTGAATGGCGGAGGGCACGTGTTCAACCTTGGCCACGGCATCTCGCGCTTCACACCCCCGGAAGCCGTGTCTGTGCTGGTTGACGAGGTGCACACATACAGCCGTTCGAAGCATCAACACTAGGAAAATCAACGCTTAAGCGCTGGTTGGTCCTATGCTGTTTCAGGAGTTGTGCACAATTTACGGTGCTGTGCACAATTCCTGTTACTGAATAAGTTACGTTCTAGGTAGATAGCATAACGTATTGATAACAAGCCGAAATATGCTTTCTTTAGATATTGCTCGCTTAAATTTTGCTAGATCAAGGTTGACTTTTCCAGACTTGTTGTTTGGCTTCTCCCCAAAGTTATCCACAGGCAATGCCGGTTCATCGCCAAACCTGCATGGTCATTGGCTCAAGCTCACTTAGCAAGAATTCACTTTAAGAATTAATGGCAGATTCCTTCGTGCCCGTTCCCTTATGCCCTTCCATTCCGGCGGAAGGCGGAACGGTCGTGCACTGGATACGCGTGGCGCTCGATGTCCCTATATGGGACATGTTCGACTACCGTTCCAATGTGCCGGTGGCAATCGGAACCAGGGTTATCGTGCCGTTTGGTCGGCGCAAGCTGGTGGGTATTGCCATGGCGGCTCCGGTGTCGCCGGCCATAGAGCCGCACTTGGTCAAGGACATTGATCAGGTGCTGGACGATACTCCGCCTATGTCGCCCGACTGGCTGCGCTTGGCTTTCTTCGCCGCGCAATACTACCAGCGCCCTTTGGGCGAGGTCATGTTGCCGGCGCTTCCTCCGAGCCTGCGAAAAGTATCGGCGTATCAGGGCAAGCGTTCGCTGGAAGGGCCCGTAAAACGGCTCGACAAGCGAAAAAAGAAGGCAGAAGCCGTAATTGCCGCAGACGACCCGCCCACACTCAACGACCAGCAAGCGGCTGCCGTGGACGCGATTGCTGCAGTGCAAGGCCACAAGGCCATATTGCTCCACGGCATTACCGGCAGCGGCAAGACCGAGGTCTACATGCGGGCCGCGCAGGCGGCGTTGGCGCAGGGGCTGCAGGTCTTGTTCATGGTTCCGGAAATCAATCTTACCCCGCAACTGGAACAGTCATTGCGTGCCCGCCTGACCGCGCTGACGGGTCACGGCATGCTGGCCGTCATGCATAGCGGCCTGGCCGATGGCGAACGCTTACGCGCCTGGCTGGATGTGCAGCGCGGCGACGCGCGCATTTTGCTGGGAACGCGCCTGGCAATATTCGCGCCCATGCCCGACCTGGGCCTGATCATAGTCGACGAAGAGCACGATACCTCTTACAAGCAACAAGACGGTCTGCGATATTCGGCACGCGACCTGGCGGTCTGGCGGGCTCACGACCTTAATATTCCCGTCGTCCTGGGTTCGGCCACGCCGTCCCTGGAAAGCTGGAATCATGCCGAATGTGGCCGTTATTTGCGATTCTCGCTCGCTCGCCGTGCGCGCGAGGTCGATCTGCCCAAAGTGCGGCTGGTCGACACGCGCCGCTTGCCGTTGCAACAGGGCTTTTCGCCACATCTTATTACTGCGTTGCAGGAACGCCTGGCCAGTAAACAGCAATCGCTCATCTTCTTGAACCGACGTGGTTACGCCCCAGTGTTGAACTGTTCGTCCTGCGGCTGGGTCAGCCAATGTCCGCGATGTACCGCACATACGGTCCTTCATAGGGCAGGTGCGCGGCACAATCATTTGCAGTGCCATCATTGCGGCCATCAGGCCCGTGTGCCGCGCGCGTGCCCGGACTGCGGCGATCAAGACTTGAAACCGATGGGGCGTGGCACGCAACGTGTGGAAGAGTACCTGGCCGAGCTGTTTCCGCAGGCCCGGATCGCACGCATAGATGCGGACAGCACGCGGCTCAAGGGCAGTGCCGCCGCATTGTTCGCGAAGGTGCATGCCGGCGAAATCGATCTGCTGGTGGGCACGCAAATGGTCGCCAAAGGGCATGACTTCGCCAACCTGGGGCTGGTGGGCGTGCTCAACGCCGACTCCATGTTATTCGCGCAGGATTTCCGTGCGCCGGAGCGTCTATTCGCCCAGCTGATGCAGGTGGCGGGCCGGGCGGGCCGACATGTGAAGGGCGGCGAGGTCATTATTCAGACAGACTACCCGGAGCAGGCCGTTTACCAGGCGATTGTGAAGCACGACTACCCCGGGTTCGCCCAGTACGGGCTGTCCGAGCGCGAAGCCGTGGGCCTGCCGCCTTACGCTTACCAGGCATTGCTCACGGCCGAGGCGCGGGAACTGGCGGTCGCACTTGATTTTCTTTCCGAGGCGCGCAATCTTTCCTCCAACGATCCTGGTTTCTACCCAACGGCGTCGGTCGTCACAATTTACGATCCGGTTCCACTGCGTGTGGTTCGGGTCGCCAATATCGAACGCGCCCAGTTGCTGGTCGAAAGTGTCAACCGGCCCGCGCTGCAGGCATTTCTTACTTCCTGGTCGGCCCAGCTTGGCCCGCTGGCGCGTGAAATCCGGGTTCGCTATAACCTGGAAGTGGATCCTCTGGAAATATAAGCGTGTCGCAATATTCGTCGCCGGGCCATACCGTAACGCTGGACATGAACGCCATGCAGCGCCAGGCCGTCCTGTACCTGGACGGACCCTGCCTTGTGCTGGCTGGCGCTGGCAGCGGAAAGACGCGCGTCATTACGCAGAAGATCGCCTATTTGCTGCGCGAGTGCGGCTACCAGGCGCGCCAAGTCGTGGCGCTGACATTCACCAACAAGGCGGCGCGCGAAATGAACGAGCGCATCAAGCTGCTGGTTGATTCCAAGCTGGCCAAGGGCCTGACCGTCAGCACTTTTCACTCGCTCGGTTTGCGTTTCCTGCGTGAAGAGGCCGCGCACGTTGGCCTGAAGCCGACTTTCTCTATTCTCGATAGCACCGATGCCCTGGCCATCATCCAGGAACTGCTGGCGACGACGGACAAGGCGCGCTTGCGTGGCGTGCAGCAAAGCATTTCCCTGTGGAAAAATGCCCTGATGGACGCCGACGCCGCCGATCGCAGCGCGTCGTCGCCAAGTGAAGTCGAGGCGGCGCGCATTTATCGCAGCTATAGCGCGACGTTGACCGCCTACCAGTCGGTGGACTTCGACGACTTGATCCGCTTGCCGGCGCTGCTGCTCGAAACCAATGCCGAGGTGCGGCGGCGCTGGCAGGCGCGCGTTCACTACTTGCTGGTCGACGAGTACCAGGATACCAACGTGTGCCAGTACCGATTGGTACAGTGGCTGACGGGCGAGCGCGCCATGTTCACCGCAGTGGGCGACGACGATCAAGCCATCTATGCTTGGCGAGGTGCAACCGTCGAGAACCTGGCGCGGCTTACCACCGACTACCCGACTCTGAAAGTCATCAAACTCGAGCAGAATTATCGTTCGGTGCAGCGCATTTTGTCGGCCGCCAACCAAGTCATCAGTAAGAATCCCAATTTATTCGACAAGAAGCTGTGGTCCGATCTGGGCATAGGCGAGCCCATTCAGGTCACGCCCATGGACAGCGAGGAGACAGAGGCCGAATCCATAGCCGTACGGCTGTCGGCGGCACGCTTCGAGCGGCAGGCGGAGTGGCGCGACTTTGCGGTGTTATATCGCAGTAACCAGCAAGCCAGGCCCCTTGAGCAGGCGCTACGCAATTTGCGCATCCCGTATACCGTATCGGGTGGGCAAAGTTTCTTCGACAAGGCCGAGATCCGCGATATTCTGGCGTATTTGCGGCTGGTGGCAAACGACAACGACGACCCCGCCTTCATCCGGGCGGTAACAACGCCGCGGCGCGGGATAGGACAGGTCACGTTGCAGACCTTGGGCACCTTCGCCGCCGAGCGCGGGCTGTCCCTTTTTGAAGCGGTTTTTGAAATCGGGGCAACGGATCGCCTGGCCGCCAAGCAATTGGAACCCTTGCAAATCTTTGGGGCTTTTGTCCAACGCGTTCAGGCGCGTGCCGGCGGCAATCCCGGCGGCGCCGTCGTGCGGCCTCGATCGACCAGCGGCTCATTGTTCGGCGATGAACCGCCCGACAATCTGACAACGGCATCCGACAATCCGGCCACAGGGGTCGATGGTGCCACGAGTGACTCCGCCGCCATGATCCTGGACGATTTGTTGGGCACCATTCAATACGAACGGTATTTATACGACACGCTCGAGGAGCGCCCCGCCCAGACGCGTTGGCAAAATGTCATGGAACTGATCGACTGGCTCAAGCGTAAAGCCACCGAAGACGGGCTTACGCTGATGGAACTAGTCCAGCATGTCGCCCTGGTCACCATGCTGGAACGTAACGAGGAAGAGAATCCCGACGCCGTCAAGCTGTCGACGCTGCATGCCTCCAAGGGGCTGGAGTACCCGCATGTGTTCCTGGCAGGCGTCGAAGAGGGCTTATTGCCGCATCTGGGACGCGACGAGGAAGACGCCGACCCGGAAGCGGCCGCCCTGGCGTTGGGTCTGCGCATTCAGGAAGAGCGGCGGCTGATGTACGTGGGAATTACCAGAGCCCAGCGCAGCCTGCATCTGACCTGGTGCAAGAAACGTAGACGCGCTCGTGAGGATGTGGTGCGCGAGCAGTCGCGCTTTATTGAAGAGATGGGACTGGCCCAGGTGAAGCTCGAGGAAGATCCGGCAACACGGGCAATGAGTCCGAAAGACAGGTTGGGAATGCTTAAGGCGCTGCTGAATAAATCCTAGCAGCGCCTGCACGACCCGACATTCAAATTACCACTGCGAATGCGAAAAGCGTGAATCTTTTGCGCGTGCTTCATTAAGCGCTTCGGTAACGTCGACCATGTATTCAGCAGTAACACGCACGCCTTTCTTCAACGAGGCCCAAATACTCTTGAAGACAGCTGTGATCGAAACGGCTTCGCCATTGCTGAGCGCGTCGCTCATCAAGTCGCGTTCGGCGGAATCGGTAAAGCGGCTGTATTGGTTGTAGGAAATATTCGACATAATTACTCACCTGTTTAAAAGAGCGTTGAACTGATATGAGTAATTATAGGGTAAACCCTAGTGAATAGCTAGGGTTTACCCTAAACGACGAGTAGCTTTGCCATTTACCGTGATTAGTGGTGCTTATATGCCACACGAAACGTCATGGCGTTGAATTTATTTGTTTTTCCTCGCAAAAAACGTCTGAAAGGCATGTTGGGCTTCCGCCGATTGAAGGCGTTCCGTGAAGACGTCACGCTCTATATCGAAGGCTGCATTCAATTCAGTGTGTTGGCTTTCGCGCATAAGGCGCTTCGATGCCCGTAGCGCTGCGCAAGGTAATTCGGACAGTGCCTGCGCGGTATCTTGCGCGGCGTTCAATGCCTGGCCGTCGGGGGCGACCGCTGTAATAAAGCCGCTGTCGCATGCTTCGGTGGCAGTGAAAGGCTTGCCCAACAACAGCCACTGCGCCGCCTTGCGTGCCCCAACAAGACGGGCCAGCAGCAGGCTGGAACCACCTTCAGGGCACAGTCCAAGCGTCACGAAAGGCATTGTGAAGTTTGCTGACTGGCCTGCGTAGACGAAATCGCAATGCTGCAGCAAGGTCACGCCCACCCCAATGGCATGGCCTTCCACGGCGGCGATGACAGGAACGTCTATCCCGGCCA
>CAZONP010000041.1:8250-11221 GCA_964581155.1 uncultured Candidimonas sp.
CCCCGGCTGATGGCGCCGGAAAGTGCGATGGGGCCGTCGTATATTTTCCTGACTTCCGCCAGCAAAGCGAAGGGGCTTAATGTGCCGGCGTGGCCGCCGGCCCCGGAACAAACCAGGATAAGTCCATCGACGCCGGCCTCGAGCGCCTTCTGGGCATGGCGCAATGTGGTCACATCGTGGAATACCTTGCCGCCCCAGGCATGCACCGTCGACACAATGTCGTTCGGCGCGCGCAGGCTGGTGATGATGAGGGGCACCTTGTGCTCGGCGCACACAGCCATGTCTTCGGCGAGCCGAGTATTGGACTGGTGGATAATATGGTTAATCGCATATGGCGCGATGACGCGCTCCGGTTCTTTGAGTTTCAACTCGGCCAATGCGGTATCTATTTGTGTCAACCACTCGGCCAACTTGCTTTGCGGACGCGCGTTCAACGCCGGCATGGATCCGACGATGCCGCTCGCGCACTGGGCGATGACCAGTTCCGGCCCGGACACAATGAACATTGGCGCTGAAATAACCGGAAGGACAAGATTTTGATAGAGTTCTTTTATGATCGTGCGGGGCATGCGTCGGGTCTCCAAAGATATTTACGGTACATTGCTGCGGTAGTGTCGATGCATTAGACGCTAATCTCATGGATCAGGCAAAATATTGCCTTTTCACCCAAGAACTCAGGATACTCATGTCATTACGCCCCGCGCCGCTTTCAGGGACTCGCGTCCTCGACCTAACCCGTGTGCTGGCGGGACCTTGGTGCACACAGAATCTTGCCGATCTTGGCGCTGAAGTCATCAAGATAGAAAGGCCGGGCGCTGGTGACGACACACGCAGTTGGGGTCCGCCTTATATAAAAGATGCGCACGGCAAAGACACTACCGAAGCGGCATACTATGCGTCGGCCAATCGCAATAAGCTGTCTGTTGCCGTGGATATCGCTACGGACAGGGGTGCCGACCTGGTGCGCGAACTGGCCAAGCAATGCGATATCCTGGTCGAGAATTTCAAGGTCGGCGGCCTACGAAAATACGGGCTGGACTACGACAGCATCAGGAAAATCAACCCGGCACTCATTTATTGTTCGATCACCGGGTTCGGGCAAACCGGCCCTTATGCCAGCCGCCCGGGATACGACTTCATGATCCAGGGCATGGGCGGACTCATGAGCATCACCGGCGAACGCGACGACATGCCCGGGGGTGGGCCCCAGAAAGCCGGCGTGGCGGTGGCCGACCTGATGACTGGCATGTACGCGACGGTCGGAATCCTTGCGGCGCTCCATGAGCGCCAACGCAGCGGCCTGGGCCAGCACATAGATATGGCCTTGCTTGATTGCCAGGTAGCCATGCTGGCGAATCAGAATATGAACTATCTTGCCACGGGCAGCGCCCCCCGGCGCGCCGGCAACGCGCACCAGAACCTGGTGCCCTACCAGGTGTTTGCGGCGGCGGATGGCCACCTTATTGTGGCTGTCGGCAACGACACGCAGTTCAAGGCATATTGCCACGCCATCGGACAGCCATCGCTTTGCGATGATCCTCGTTTCAAGACGAATCCGAACCGGGTCATGCATCGCGAAATTCTGATTCCGTTGCTTGTCGAAGTAATGAAGACGCACGCCCGCGACCACTGGCTCGATGCGATGGAGCGCGCGGGCGTACCCGCCGGCCCGATCAACACGATCGAACAGGTCTACCAGAATCCCCAGGTCAAGCACCGTGAAATGCAGCAAACGCTGCCTCACGGGTTGGCGGGGCAGGCCCCCGTCGTGGCCAGCCCGCTGCGCTTCTCCGACAGTCCGGTACAGTACCGCCATGCGGCGCCTTTGCTGGGCGAACATACAGAACAGGTACTACGTGAACGGCTGGGATTGTCCGATGCTGAAATTCAGGAGTTGATGCAATGAGTGCGATTAGAACAATAGGGGTAATTGGCGCGGGCGCCATGGGGCGCGGCATTGCGCAAATTGCGGCTCAGGCCGGCATGAACGTCTTGTTGTATGACATGAGCGCGGACGCGGTTTCCGCAGCGCGCACCGACCTCGAGCGGGTTTGGGCACGCTTGGTCGCCAAGGAACGAATGAGCGCCGATTCGGCCGCCAAGGCCCTGGCACGTGTTCAGGCATGTGCCGACCTGCAGGCAATGAGCGCCGCCATTCTGGTGGTCGAGGCGGTGGTCGAACGCCTGGAGGTAAAGTGCGGGCTGTTCCAGCAACTTGAAGCCATTGTTTCCGACGACTGCATTCTGGCGTCCAATACGTCGTCGTTGTCCATCACGGCCATTGCCCAGGCGTGCCGGCGTCCCGGCCGCGTGGCCGGCTTCCATTTCTTCAACCCCGTGCCCCTGATGAAGGTGGTCGAGGTTATCGACGGCTTGCGCACCGACCCCGAAACGGGTGACGCCTTGATGGCCATGGCCAGGGAAATGGGCCACACGCCAGTGCGCGCCACCGATATGCCCGGCTTCATAGTGAACCATGCCGGCCGAGGGATGAATATAGAAGGCCTGAAAGTTGCGCAGGAATCGGTGGCATCATTTGATCAGATCGATGCAATCATGCGCGAGCAGGCGGGCTTCCGGATGGGGCCGTTTGAATTGCTGGACCTGACGGGACTGGATGTCTCGCATCCGGTAATGGAATCGATATACCAGCAGTATTATCATGAGCCCCGGTTTCGCCCGTCGCCGATCACCGCCGTACGCACGGCCGGTAAACTGTTAGGCCGTAAAACCGATGCAGGTTTCTACGCGTATGTGGATGGGCGCAAACAAGTTGCGCCGGAACCGGCGGTGCCGGCGCTGCCCGAAGCCCTGAAGGTATGGCTGGCCCCCTATCATTCAGTGGGACATCGGCGTGCCGCCGCGCTATTGAAGGATTTGGGCGCGACAGTCATATCGGCGGAATCTCCGCCCCCGGACGCGCTCATCATTGTGACGCCTTATGGCGAAGACACGGCCAGTGTCGTTGTCC
>CAZONP010000041.1:11321-14550 GCA_964581155.1 uncultured Candidimonas sp.
GTCTTGCTTTCAGCAGGTTCGTCGAATGAAGCGCCGGACTCGTTCAGCATATAAACCACCGCGCGTTCCACTTCCAGGTCGCTAAGTGCCGGGTTGCCGCCCTTGGCAGGCATGCCGCGTATGCCGTTGATGGCGTTCTTCACCATCGTGTCATAGCCCTGCTTGATGACCGGCGCCCACGCTGCCGAATCGCCAATTTTATGCGCGCCCGCCAAGCCGGCGGTGTGGCACGACGTACAGGTGGTGTCGAACACTTGCTTGCCGGTCTTGAGTACGACAGGCGCGTTGGCATCGACAAGACTGAAGCCGGCGATTGGCTTGATGCGCGAGGCAACGGCTTCGGTGGATTGCGCATTGGAACCCGAACCCATACGGGCGGTGGCGGCCACATAATTGATCAACAGCACCATAATGATGATGGGAACTATGAAGGCAAGCAGTATGGTTACGATTAGTTGTTTAGGCGTCTTGATGAGGCCTTCGTGTTCCGCGGTAGTCTCTTCGACGTGTTGTTCTGTATTGTTCATAATCGAATCCTGCGTGTCCTAGTCAGATGGCGCCAAGGCCGGAAGGCTGGTGATGATACGGCTTCGTGGGTGCAGGGACCCGCGCATGCGTAGGCCTGTGGACCACTTGAATAGGCGATTATAGCGACAGAGATGCTTCAGTGCATGAAACTTGATTCCGCTCAAGTGTCGGCGACCCCTTCAGTGGTCGGCGCTGCGGCACTGTGCTAGTGGGCGGCACGCAAAACGGTTTCCACGAAACACGCTACAATGACGACCCCGCGCCCGTAGTTTAATGGATAGAATGAGAGCCTCCGAAGCTTTTGGTACAGGTTCGATTCCTGTCGGGCGCACCACACTTGCCTTTGGGCCCATCACGGGCTAGCGAAAGTCAAAGAACTCGTAGTGTATGTTCTTGGCGGGAATGCGGTTCTCCCGCATCAATTCTTTCACGCGGGCCAATAAGCCTTTCGGACCACAGAAACTGATCTGCACTTCGGCGGGATCCACCTTGGATGCCGCCTGGCGAATCGTGTCGCTCAGAGCGCTGCCGCCACTGGGATTCGGCACCAGCCGGATGCCGCATTGATCCGCCATTTCCTGTATACGTTCCACTTCGGGAAAAGCACGCGACGGGTCAAAACAATAAACTAGGCTGGCGCGATCAAATTGACCAACCGTTTTGTCGTGCATCCACGAAATGAAAGGCGATATCCCCACCCCTGCGCCGATCCAGATTTCCCGCTTTGCGCCCGGCACGCGTTTGAATCGGCCGTGGGGCGCGTGGACATCAGCCAGCATGCCGACCTTGACCTGATCTTGAAGCCGCTGGGTGTAATCGCCCAATGCCCGGACGACGAAGTGGATATTTCCCGATTCCGAATGGGCGCTGGCGATCGTGAAGGGATGCGGCTCACGCAAACCACTTTCCTTGAAGGCCAAGAAGGCAAACTGGCCGGCTTCGAAAGCAAATCCATGGCCAACCGGTGCAAGTTCCAGGTGAATTGCTTGTGTTCCATGGGATACCGACACCACCTCGTACTCACCTCCAGGCGCCACGAAAGGATAGAGCACCAACTTATACAGCGCCGCGAGCACGCCGGCCGTGCTCAGCCCCGCCAGCCAAACGCCGGCGGGGCTGGCCAGGGTGATGGGCGAGCTGAAGCTTAGCCAATGCAGGATCACGATTAAAAAAAGCGGGCCCGAAAGCTTGTGCCACCAACGCCACACCCGGTACGGGATATTGCGATTCAGGGCCAACACAACGATCATCCCCAAAGCCACCAGACTCAGCTGGCGCACCATGCGCGTCCAGTATTTGGATATTTCCAGGATGGGCGCGGCGTCCCACGAATTCAAGCCGGCTTTGAAAACGAAGTGGTAGGCAGCGAAGATCAGCGCCCAAACACCCAGCCACTTATGCACTTCGTAGATTCGGTCCAGGCCGCCAAAGAGCGCCTCGACACTGGACCAGCGGCTGGCAAGCACGCAGGCCACCGCCATGCAGGCCAAGGCCGCCGCCCCCAATATCAGGCTTAGGGTCGCCGACCTCATCCATGTTCCCGAAGGGATCTGCATGAGTATGGTGATTGTGGTGATGGCTACGATGCCACCGATGGTGTGCCACGATTTTATGGTCATGTACTAGCGTTTCAACGCTTCTATCTGTATCAGTATGCGGATTTGATCAGGAATGCCGGGCAACCCGAAGGTCATTCCGTAGTCGCTGCGGGTAAGTGTAGTTTCGAAGTCGCCGCCACACGCCTGCTTCTTGGCGCGTGGGTTGTCGTAACAATTGAAGCGTAACGCGTTCAGCGTAACCGCTTGCTTCTTGCCCAGCAGGGTCAGCGTGCCGCTGACTGACTTCAACCGGTCATTTTCGAAAATGAAACCACTGCCCTGGAAAACAGCCGTGGGGTAGGCGTCGACGTGAAGAAAGTCGGCATGGCGCAGGTGGTCGTTATAGGAATCGATCCCGGTACTTACGGAGCCCGGGCGCACCACAATGTCGACCTTGCCCCTGTGACCCTGGCGATCCAGCATGATGCTTCCTTCAACCGTATCGAAGCGGCCCCGGTTGGTTGACGTGCCGGAGTGCAGCGCTTCGAAGTGCACGAAGGTATGCGTGGGCTCGACGTCGTAGAACACTTCCTGGGCACTGGCCATATTGGCGGCGGTCAGCAGGGTGGCGGCAAGCAGTACTTTTTTCACGGACGAATTCCTTGTTGGTTGGTTACCAAGCTTTCAGTCTAGTTTCCCGCCGACGCCATTCCAAGCCGGATCGTCCCGCACACTGATATATATCAATGCTGCGACGCATACGTCTATTACAGTCGGTTTCAATGGACGAATCGCCGACGCTGCTGCGGCTAGTCCACCTTCACGAGCACATGCCGTTTATTCACGTAGCGTTCATCAAGGGGTTTGCCAAGAATTTCCGCAACGACCATCCGTTGGTTTTTAGGTATTGCCAAGTAGAATGACGCGCCACGCTCATTCAGTTCCGACAGGTTGTTGTGATCGATTCCCCGCACGTTGCCTCCCGAATAGAATCGCGCGGAAAACGGCGGCTCCGACAGATACAGCAGAGGAATGGCGGCATCGCCGCGCTGTTGGGTATAGCGGACCAGCTCGCGCTCAGTCTTGTGCAGCTCCGGTTCAAACCAGACGATCAAACTGAATACGAATCCCACAATCGGAACGACGCCGGCGGCCGGCAATAG